>CAIOSS010001371.1 GCA_903860995.1 uncultured delta proteobacterium
CCGCCCGTGGGAGCGGTCGGAGCTCCGGGCGCCCCTGCGGGAAGTGGCCGCGCTGGGGGTGGTGGCGGTGGCCCTGGGGGCGTTCACCGGGGCGGCGCGGACCATGGCCCTCGCGGCGCTGGAGGCGGTGACGGCGCTGCGCTGACGGTCGCCACCGTGCGCGGTCGTGAAGTGGGCACCGGCGCGAGGCGGCGTGATACAGGGGCGACGGGTCGCTGGCGTCGGGACCGATCGGAGGACGGACATGAAGAAGCTCAAGGTGCTGTTGGACGAAGAGACCATCGCGAAGCGCGTGCGCGAGCTGGGTGAGCAGATCACCCGCGACTACGCCGACGCAGAGCACCTCGTGGTGGTGCCCATTATGAAGGGCAGCTTCCTCTTCGCGGCCGACCTCATCCGGCAGATCGACCGCGAGCTGTCGGTGGAGTTCCTGGGGCTGCGCTCGTACGGGGCAGGCACGGAGACCTCCGGGGTGGTGCAGATCACCTACGACCTCACGCAGTCGGTCACCCACCAGCACGTGCTGGTGGTGGAGGACATCGTCGATACCGGGCTCTCCATGCGCTACCTGCTGGAGAACCTCGGCACCCGCCAGCCGCGCTCCCTCAAGCTGTGCTCGCTGCTGCACAAGCCCGCGCGCACCCGCGTGAAGGTGCCCATCGACTATCTGGGCTTCACCATCGACGACCACTTCGTCGTGGGCTACGGACTCGACTACGCGGAGAAGTTCCGCAACCTGCCGTACATCGGCGTGATCGAGAACTGACCGACGGAGCGCCGCCGATGCCCTCGCGACTCGAAGCCCTGGAGATGATGGTGTCCCGGGAGCCCAACGACCCCTTCCCCTACTACGGCCTCGCGCTGGAGTACCGCAGCGCAGGGCGACTCCAGGACTGCGTCGAGGGCTTCCGCCGACTGCAGGCGAAGTTCCCAGATTACGTGCCCATGTATCTCATGGCCGCGCAGGTGAGCCAGGAGCTGGGCGCGACGGGCGACGCGCGGCGCTGGTGCGAGGACGGCATCGAGGCCGCCGGGCGCAAGCGCGACGGCCACGCCCGGGGCGAGCTGGAGTCCTTCCTCGGGGGTCTCCCGGAGTGACCGTCACCTTCGACCTCGACGGGACGCCCTCGGCGCCGCGCGACGCCGCCACCGTGCTGGTGGTGCGCGACGCGGTCGACGGCCCGGAGGTGTTCTTCGTCAAGCGCTCGGCGGCGATGCGCTTCATGGGCGGGGCGTATGTGTTCCCGGGCGGGCGCCTCGACGACGAGGACGGCGACCCCGCGGTGGACTGCGACCTCGACGCCGAGGCGTGCGCGCTACGACTCGGAGAGCCCGACGGCCGGCGGGCGCGGGCGCTGCACGTCGCCGCGCTGCGCGAGTGCCTGGAGGAGTCGGGGCTGCTGCTCTCCGCGGGGGCGGTCGGTGGCGCGGCCGCCGACGCGCTGCGCGCCGCGCTGGCGCCGAAGGGGCGTCCGCCGCTCGCGGCGCTGCTGCGGCAGCACGGGGTCACGCTGTCGTGCGCGGCGCTGGTGCCGTGGTCGCGCTGGGTGACGCCGCGGCAGGAGACGCGCCGCTTCGATGCGCGGTTCTTCGTGGCGCAGGCGCCGGCCGACGTGAGCCGCGCGCTGCACGACGGGAGCGAGACCGTGGACAGCGGCTGGCTCACGCCGCGCGAGGCCATCGCGCGGGCGCGGCGGGCGGAGATCGCGCTGGCGCCGCCCACGTGGCGCACGCTCGCCGAGATGGCAGACGCGCCCGACGTGGCCGCGCTGTTGGCGCTCCCGCGGCGGCCGTCGGTGCCGGTCGAGCCTGCGGTCGTCGCGGTCGGCGATACCTTCGCGGTGCTGCTGCCAGATGACCCCGCGCACCTGGAGGCCGACGTGTCGGGAGC
>CAIOSS010001372.1 GCA_903860995.1 uncultured delta proteobacterium
GCCGATCGTGACGAGCGCCTGACAGTTCGCGGTGTGACCCAGGCAGCCCGCGTACTGGACTTCAGACCTTGCGCAGGAAGCGCGCGACGGCTTCGTGGTGGTCGGTCGTCGCCCAGGAGCGGCCGAAGTGATCGAGCTCCAGCACCTGCGCCCGCCGGGCGTCGAGCCGCGCCGTCTCCCGCAGCAGGAACACCATCCGCCGCGTGCCGGCCTTCGGCTGCCGGGCCACGCGCCCGATGAAGTCCCGCGCGTGGTCGAGCGCCCCGCCCGCGCCCACGAGGGCGTCGACGAAGCCCGCCGCGCGAGCCTCTTCGGCGCCCACCGGGTCGGTGGTGAGCAGCCAGCGCATGGCCGTGCCGCGCGGCACCAGCTCGAGCAGGTTGGCCGCGCCGCCCCAGCCCGTGGTCACCCCGAAGCGGGCCTGCACCCAGTGGAAGCGCACCTGCGCCTCGGCCACGCGGTAGTCGCACGCCGCGGCGAGCTCGCAGCCCCCGCCGAAGGCGTCGCCCGCCACCGCCGCCACGAGGGGCACGCCCAGCTCGCGCAGGGCGTCGAAGGCGGCGTGGGCCTTGCGCGCCAGGTCGCGGGCGCCGCGGGCGGTGCGGACCCCTTGGAGCACCTTGAGGTCGCCGCCGCTCACGAAGACCCCGCCGGAGGCCTCGCCGGTGACGATCACGCCGCGCACCGCGGGGACGCTCCTCAGCGCCTCGGCGTGCGCCCGCAGCTCCGCGAAGGTCTCCGGGTCGACGGCGTTCTTCCGGTCGGGGCGGTTGATCTGGAGGATCTGCACCGCGCCCTCGTCGAGGCGCTCCACGTTGCTCATCGTCGTCCCCGCTGCGCGCTTCAGGTGATCTTGTGCCGGCGGCGGCGCGTGCGCTCGTTCTCGATGCCCGTGTCCGGGCCCTTCTCCAGGCGCCGCTTCACGTAGCGCTCGGCGTGGCGAATGATCGCGCCCGCTACGTTCTGCCCCGTCGCGCGCTCGATGCCCTCCAGGCCCGGCGAGCTGTTGATCTCCAGGATCTTCGGGCCGCCGCGGGTCTCCAGCATGTCGACGCCGGCGACCTCCAGGGCCATCACCTTGCACGCCTCGATGGCGGCCTTGGCGTAGCGCGGGTCGAGCTCGCTCAGGGGGATGGCCTCGGGCTCGGCGCCGCGGTGCAGGTTGGAGCGAAACTCCCCCTTCTGCGCGCGCCTGCGCATCGCCGCGACGACGCGCTTGCCCACCACGATGGCGCGCACGTCCTTGCCGCGCGACTCCGCGATGAACTCCTGGAGGATGATGTCCTGCCCGAGGGTCCAGAAGGCCTCGAGGGTGCTCTCCACGGCCTGCCGGGTCTCCGCGAGCATCACCCCGATGCCCTGCGTGCCCTGGTGCAGCTTCACGATCGCCGGGGGGCCGCCCACCAGCGCGAGCGCGGCGTCGATGTGCGATGCGGTCTTGGTGCAGACCGTGATCGGGATGTCGAGGTCCTTGCGGGTGAGCAGCTGCATCGCGCGGAGCTTGTCGCGCGAGCGCGCGATGGCGAGCGCGGTGTTGAGCACCGGGATGCCTAGCATGTCGAACTGCCGCACCACCGCGAGCCCGTAGGTGGTGATGGACGCGCCGATGCGCGGGATGACCAGGTCGTACCCGCCGACCTCGAGCCCGCGGTGGAAGAGCGAGGGCCTGCCGCGCGACGCGACCAGCGAGAACTCCAACGGGTCGACCACGCTCACCTGGTGCCCTCGGGCGACCGCGGCCTCGCTGAGTCTACGCGTCGAGTAGATCGACGCCTTGCGGGACAAGATCAGGATCCACATCGGAGGCCTCTGCACGGCGCGCGGCGAGACAAGGGCCGCGGATGCTACGGGGGCGACCTAGGGAGTCAAGCGGTCTCGTCGCGCGCGGCGAGATCGCCCTCCAGCTCGGTCTCCGTGACGTGGATCTCCGGCGCCGTGGACATGTCCGGCTCCTGGACCCCCCTGGCGGGAGGACGCAGGGCGTCGAGCGCGTCGAGCAGCCCTGCGAGGCGCTCGCGGGCGTGGACGAGGGCGGCACGGAGCGCCTCGGGCTTCGCCGGGGCGTTGGCGTCGTCGTCGAGCCCGCGCTCCTTCAGGGCGCGCCGGGCGCCCTCGATGGTGTAGCGCTCGTCGCGCAGCAGCCGCTTGATGAGCTGCAGCCGCTCGACGTCGCGGCGGCTGTACACCCGCTGCCCGCTCGCAGACTTGCTCGGGCGCACGGCGCGGAACTCCGTCTCCCAGTACCGCAGCACGTGCGACGGGATATCGAGGAGGCGGGCCACCTCGCCGATGCGGAAGTACTGCTTTTTCGGGAGTGGGTCCGTCACCGCACGGGGCGCCGCGAGGCCGCTGCTGCTCAGCGCCCGTTGACCTGTGCCTTGAGCACAGGGGAGGGGCGGAAGCGGACGACCCGCCGGGCGGCGAGGGTAATCGGGGTGCGCGTGCGGGGGTTGAGCCCCGAGCGCTCGCGCTTGTCGCGCACGAGGAAGTTTCCGAAGGAGGAGATCTTCACCTTGTCTCCCTCGGCGAGCGTCTGCTTCA
>CAIOSS010001373.1 GCA_903860995.1 uncultured delta proteobacterium
GGAAGGTACTACGCGGGCCCGAGCACCCACGCGCGCACCCGCGCCGCGTCGCCTGCCATCGAGCCCAGCGTCGCGTATCCGCCATGCCTGACGGCAGCCTCCACGGCCGCCCTCGTGCGCGGACCCATCGCCAGCAGCCACGCCGCGCCCAGCGCCCGCTCGCACGTCGCCGCGTCCTGCGCCGCGAGCGCCGCCACCGCCGCGACCACGGCCTCCAGCGCCTTGCGCAGCGGCACACCGTACAGCGCGTGCATCGTGTCGACCCCGCGCTCGACCAGCGTCCGCAGCACCCGCGCGGTCGCCCGCAGCCGCCGCAGGTCGTCGTCCGCGCCCAGCGCCGCGTCGTCCCAGAGGCCCGACGCCAGCTGCCGACCGAACACCGCGCCCAGCTCGTCGCCTGGGGCCTTGTCGCGCGCCGCCATCTTCCGCTTCTTCATCGCCTCGCCCTGCGGCGCGGCAGCCTTCGGCGACGGCGGCGGCCCCATCGCCGCGGGGCTCGGCATCGCCGGCATCGCCGACGGCAGCGCAGCGCTCGGCGGCGCACGGCCCACCAGGGCGCCCATCACCGGCGGCGCAGACCGCTTCCGCTGCGCCATCGTGTCGGCCATCACGACGGGCGTCAGCGCGCGGCGCACGGCCGTCTTGTTGACGTTCATGCCGCCGGAGCCCTCGCCGCGCGCGCGCTCGAACATCGCCCACCCCGCCGGCAGCCCCACCGGGACCACCACGGTGTCGGGCATCCCGCTCACCCGGCGGTCGCCCGTGCGCTGCTCCACCACCACGAAGGACGTGTACCGCGACGCGATCTGGTGCTCGACCGCCAGCGCCGTGATGCGCGCCTTCATCGACTCCGCGCGCCGGCCCTCCACCCGCGCGTCTTCCAGGTCGCGGATGCGCTCCGCCGCCCAGAGCTTCGCCACCACCGGCCGCGACACCTCCTCGGGCAGGTCGACCGGAACCCTCAGCGCGAAGTCCGACCCCCGCCACCGCCCGGTGATCTCCGCCGTCCCGCCGCCGCCGCGGGTGTACCGCGCCAGCAGCGACCAGGGCTCGCCGTCCACCAGGTCGGGCGCGCGCCCCGGCGCCACCTCGCCCACGTCCACGCCCACGAAGCGCACCGCCACGTCGGTCACCCGCGGCGCCACCGCCCGCGAGAACTGCGCCACCACCTTCTCGTCGATGCGCTCTCCGGGGTGGATGAACTCCACCGCCGCCCCGGTCTCCCGCGCGAGGTCGCGCAGCAGCGCGTCGCTCACGTTGGTGCCGATGCCGAAGGAGTACACCCGCGCCTTCGACTCCCCGCGTCGCCGCAGCACCGCCTGCACGATCTCGTCGCCGTTGCCCACCTCCCCGTCGGTCAGCATCATCACCACGCCGCCCTCCCCCGCCATCGCCGTGGCCAGCACCAGGGGCTCGAGCATCTCCGTGCCGCCGTCGGCCTCCAGCGCGTCGATCCACCGGTCGGCGCTCGCCATCGAGGCCTGCGTGAAGGGCACCGCCTCGCGCTCGAAGCTCGCGTGCTGGTGCGAGAACGCGATCACGTTGAAGCGGTCGCCCGCCCGCAGGTGCCGCAGGCACAGCCGCAGCGCCGCCCTCGCCTGGACGATGGACGCGCCCGCCATGGAGCCCGAGACGTCCACCAGGAACACCACCGTCACCCCCTGCACGCCCGCGCCCCCGTAGCCCGCGAGGTCGGGCACCACCGAGAGCGCGAGGTACCCGTCGCTGCCAGTGACCCGGTGCGCGACGACGCCCGCCGCCTGCGTCGCCGCCGCGCCCGCACCGTGCGCCGTGAGCACCACGTCGCGGTCGAGCGCCACCTCGGCTTGCGCGAAGCGCACCCGCACCCGCGAGCCCTCGGCCACCGTGGTGATCGCGTGCGAGGGCGAGGCCACCGTCACCGCGCGCCCGAGGTCGAACACCAGGTCGAGCCGCAGCCCGTACGGGACGTCGGCCGCGCGGGGCGGCGTGACGCGGTCGGCGTCGGGCACCCGGTCGGTGGGCGCGCTCTCGCCGTGCGCCGTGCGGTCGCCCCCGGGCGAGCCCGGGATGTACCGCGGGGCCACCAGCGTGGGGATCATCCACCGGAGCGATCCCTCGTCGGCCGACACCCGCTGCACGTACTCGACCTCGACGAGGGTCTCCTCGCCCGGCAGCAGGTTGCCCACCGTGGCCGTGAACACGTCGGGTCGCTCCTGCTCCAGCAGCGCCGCGCCGTGGCCCGCGACCACCGCGTCGTCGTACTGCCGGAACGCCGCCTCGCGCTCCTTCACCGCGCCCTCCATGCGACGGCCCGCGCAGGTCATCGCGAAGGCCGTGAGCGTCGCGTCGGCCGGCAGGGGGAAGGTGTACACCGCCTCCACCGCCGCGCGGGACTCGTTGCAGTAGCGCTGGCGCACCCGAACGCGCGCGTGCGCCCCGAGCACCTCGCCCTCGACCTCGACGCCCTTCAAGGGAATGGCGACGCCGTTCTTCGAATACAGACCTGTGTGGTTCATCGTGTTCCCTTCGGGCGCGCGGCTTCGCGCAGGAGTGCTTCGGCGAGCGCCCGCACCTCGGGCGACGCCTGATCGGAGAGGTGCAGCTCGAGCCCCGGCGCGAGCGTGTGGCGGGTGACCCGCTCGGACGAAGGCCCGGCCGGGAGCGCGGGCGAACGTGACACCACCGGTGGCAACTCCACCGCGTCGGGCACCTTGCCCTTCGCGATGCGCGCGATCTCCTCGGGCGACCGCGACGCCAGCGTCGCCTCGATGGCGTCGAGCGGCAGGTGCCGCTCCTGCAACACCCTGATCGCCTTCAGCCGGTGCAGGTGCTCCTCGCCGTACGCCGTGTCGGGACCGCGAAACTCCGGCGCCGGGAGCAGGCCCCGCTGCACGTAGTAGCGCACCGTGCGGGGAGAGACCCCCGCCCGCTCCGCAAGCTCGTCGATCTTCCACCGTTGGGGCCGCCGTTCGTCCATCGCGAGCCCACACTACATCCAGACACCATCACTGTCAAGTCGACAGCGAATGGTCCCGATGCGATGGCCGATGACGTCCGCGGGGGGAGTGCAGGTGGTCCGAGGGTCAGCGCCCGACGAAGCGGGTGTAGAGCACGGCGGTGAGCAGGGAGGAGAAGGCGAAGACCGCGACGCTGCCGACGAGGGTGGCGGCGAGCAGCGAGCCGAGGCCCAGGCCGATGGCCCAGAGCACGGCGGTCTCCAGGAGGTGGTCGCGCACGAGGGTGAAGCTCGCCCTGGCGATGTCGACGGGGCCGAGGTCGGGCCGGTCGCTCTGCACGCAGAACACGTAGGAGAGGAAGAAGCCCGCCACGAGGGCGCCCACGCCGAGGGCGAGCGAGCCCACCAGCGCGGCGGCCAGCAGCAGCAGGCCCAGCATCAGCGACGCCCCGAAGCGCTCCATGCCCTGGAACGACTCCCCGATGCTCACCCGCTCGCCCCGCATGATGCGCAGGCACATGGCGGTGTACCCGAGCATCAACGGCGGCAGCATCACCCCGAGGGTGCACGCCCCGAGGGTGGTCACGATGAGCGCGTCGACCAGCAGGGGCAGCAGGTTCTCGGTCTGGGAGAAGCGCTGGAAGGTGTGCTTCAGGGTCGCGACGTGGTCGTTGGGATCGGTCTGCATCGACGCCATTGCCTCCTGCGGACACCACCGGAGACGATCGTCTCCAGCGATGGTCTGGTGCCCGCGAGGCCCGACTGTAGGTCTTCCTTTCCCGCGTGCATGTCCGAAATGTCCGTTGACCCCTGAGCAGCCCGGGCGGGTACCCTCGCGGGCGATGAGCAGCGACCGCGTCCAGGTGTCCGTCGACCACCACGTCGCCCACGTGCGCCTCAACCGCCCGGAGAAGCGCAACGGCATCGACCTCGCGATGTTCGAGGCCCTCGCCGCCGCGGGCGACCGCCTCGCCCGCGAGCCCGGCGTGCGCGCCGTGGTGCTCTCGGGCAACGGCGCCGTGTTCTGCGCGGGCCTCGACTGGGCGGCCTTCCTGGAGCTCGGCGCCGAAGGCTCGGGGAAGCTCCTCGACCGCTCTGACGGGCGCCCCGACAACCTCGCCCAGCGGGTGTCGCGCACCTGGGCCGACCTGCCCGTGCCCGTCATCGCCGCCCTCCACGGCGTGGCCTTCGGCGGCGGGCTCCAGATCGCCCTCGGCGCCGACCTCCGCTACGCCCACCCCGCCACGCAGCTCTCGGTGATGGAGATCCGCTACGGGCTCATCCCCGACATGGGCCTGAGCACCCTGCTGCCGGGCCTGGTGCGCAACGACGTCGCGCGCGAGCTGGTCTTCACCGGCCGCAGGGTGTCCGGCGCCGAGGCCGTCGGGCTGGGCCTGGTGACGCGCGCCTGCGACGAGCCCCTCGACGCCGCGCTGGAGACCGCGCGCACCATCGCGGCGCAGTCCCCGAAGGCGATCCGGGCGGCCAAGCGGCTGCTCGACGGGTCGCGCGGGCTCGACACGGCGGCGGCGCTGCGGCTCGAGTCCGACCTGCAGACCGCGCTGCTGGCGACCCCCGAGCAGATGGAGGCCGTGATGGCCGTGATGCAGAAGCGCGCGGCGACCTTCGACGACGCGTAGAGACGACGAGCGAGGAGACAAACACCCATGAAGAGCATCTTTCGGAGCGACCTGCTGGCCGGGCGCGTGGCGCTGGTCACCGGCGGCGGATCGGGCATAGGGCGCGGCATCGTGGAGGACTTCCTCGCGCACGGGGCGAGCGTCGGCATCGTGGGCCGCAACGTCGAGCGGCTGAACACCGCGGCGGCAGAGATGGGCGAGCGCTGCGTGGCGGCCCCGGCCGACGTGCGCGACCCGAAGGCCGTGGAGGCCGCCCTCGACGCGGTGACGGCGCGACTCGGGCCGATCGACATCGTGGTCAACAGCGCGGCGGGCAACTTCCTGGCGCCGGCCGCGGCGCTCTCGCCCAACGGCTTCCGCACCGTGATGGACATCGACGCCAACGGCACCTTCAACGTGTGCCGCGCGGCCTTCGACCGCTCGCTGCGCGACCGCGGGGGCGTGGTGCTCAACGTGTCGGCGACGCTGCACTACGCCGCGACGCCGCTGCAGGTGCACGCGTCGGCGGCCAAGGCGGCGGTCGACGCCATCACCCGCACGCTCGCGGTGGAGTGGGGGCCGCTCGGGGTGCGGGTGGTGGGCATCGCGCCGGGTCCCATCGACGGCACCGAGGGGATGAGCCGGCTCGCGCCGGGCGACGCGAAGGAGCGGGTGCTCGGGGCGATCCCGCTGCGGCGCTTCGGGCGCATCGACGAGATGGGGACGCTGGCGGTCTTCCTGGTGAGCGAGGGCGCGAGCTACATCAGCGGCGAGACCGTGGTGGCCGACGGCGGCGCGTGGCTGGGCACCGCGAGCGTGTGGATGGGGGGCTGAGCGCGGCGTGAACCCCGGGCGAGAGGGCGTGATACGACTTCGGCCGTCGTGACGCCCTCCCCCCGACTGCTTCGATCGATGGTCGCCGCAGTTCTCTTCTCCGGGTGCGGCGCCCGCACCGTGCTGTACGAGCCGGCGGATGGCGGCGAGCCCGCCGCCGACGCGCCCGCCGCGCTCGACCGCCCCGCGCTCGACGTCCCGGTCACCCCTGACGTCCCGGTCACCCCGGACGTCCCGGTCACCCCGGACGTCCCGGTCACCCCGGACGTCCCGGTCACCCCCGACGTCCCGCCGTCCTGCGCCGACTTCCAGACCCTCTGCGGCGCGCGCTGCACCGACACCCGGAGCGACGACCTCCACTGCGGCGCCTGCGGCCGGGCCTGCCCGCCGGGCCTCACGTGCACCGACGCCCGGTGCGCGCCCCCGCGGCCGCTGACGGGGCGGACCTTTCGCATCCGGTCGCTGGGCGGCACCTGCCGCGCGGTCGAGCACAACCGCGTGACGGGCGACGACCGCGGGGGCATCGCGGTGTCCTTGACGCGGGTCTTCTACACGGGCGACACGGCCACCGGGCGCTTCGACCTCGACTCGCTCAACGGCGAGCGCCTCGGGCGCGTCGACGACGGCCTCGTGTCCGACCTCGCCACGGGGCAGGTCTACTCCCTGCGCGCCTCGGGTCGTCCGGTGAACATGACCGGCGAGGGCGAGACGGTGACCGAGCTCGCGCTCCTCGACGGCACCACCGGCGACCCCAGCGGGCGCTCGATCGCGCTCTCGCGGCCCGTCCGCCTCACGACCAACGTCGGCATCTTCGCCGGCCTCGGCCGCGTCGCCCTCCACGACGGCCAGCGCGCGTACGACGTCGAGCTCGCCTCGGGGCTGGTCACCGACCTCGGCGCCGTCGCGCTGCCGCTTCGCACGCAGGCCTGCGAGAGCTGGGCGTACTGGGGCGTCGCGGAGTTCTTCGGCGGATCGCTCCACCTCACCTACGTCCGCGACGCGCGCACCATCGTCCGCACGCGGGTGCCCGACGGGGTCACCACCACCGTCGCGACCTTCGCCGACCTGAGCGACATGTGCTCGTTCACGGCGTCGCCGCAGCGCGGACGATGGTACTGGCACCACGAGGGCGACTCGCAGTTTCGCAGCGGCGACGAGGGCCTCGGCTTCTGCGAGGCAGCCTTCGACGTCGGCGACACCGACGCGCCGTAGCGCCCTCTCCGCCCCCCTCATTTCCCCTGCTGTCCGTCCCCCGCGTTTCGCGCCATGCTTCGCCCGCGGCGCCTCGCCGCGCGTGCACCGCTCGCTGGAGGTCACTGCCATGCCCCGCTTCCTCATCCACTGGGCCACCGTCGCCGCGAGCCTCTGGGTCGCCACCGAGGTCGTCCCCGGCATCCGCGTGCGCTCCTTCGTGGTCCTCGCCATCGCCGCGATGGTGCTCGGGCTCATCAACGCCTGCATCCGGCCGCTGCTCGTGGTCCTCACGCTGCCGATCACCCTGCTCACGCTCGGGCTCTTCTACCTGGTCGTGAACGGGCTCTCCTTCGGCCTCGCGGCGTGGCTCGTCCCCGGCTTCACCGTCGCGGGCCTCGGCGCCGCGATGCTCGGCGCCATCGTCGTGAGCGTGCTCTCCTGGGTCATCGGGCTCTTCACCGGCGCCCGCGACGAGGAGCGGTAGAGCGGTTCTCCAACGCGTCTGGTACGCGTTCAGCGACCTCACCCCCCAAACCCCCTCTCCATGAATGGAGAGGGGGAGCAATGAGCGAGAATTCAA
>CAIOSS010001374.1 GCA_903860995.1 uncultured delta proteobacterium
GAGGCCGGCGATTGCGGGCGCGGGCGGGTGCTCCCCTCGGAGGGCGAGGCCGGGCACTGCAGGCCTGGGCGGTTGCTCCCCTCGGAGGGCGAGGCCGGTGATTGCGGGCGCGGGCGGGTGCTCCCCTCGGAGGGCGAGGCCGGGGACTGCAGGCCTGGGCGGTGCTCCCCTCGATCGGCGAGGCCGGTGCTCGAAGGCCTGGGCGGGTGCTCCCCTCGGAGGGCGAGGCCGACGATCGCGGGCGCGGGCGGGTGCTCCGCCCAGCGCTTCAAGTCCCCTGTGGAAAGGTACTCGTCGCCACCTCGGTGAGCGCGACACCGTTGGGCGCTCGGGCACGGCGCCCCCCGGTGAGGGTCAGCGCCAGCGCACGACGACGTCGCTGAACCCGAGGCCGCGCACCAGGCTGCTCACCGTGTGGGCGGCGCTGGCGCGGGCGCGTTCGAGGATGCCGGCGTCGAGGGCGCCGCGGGTGATCGAGCGCTCGGCCTCCAGGCGGGCCCGCGACTCCAGGGCCTCGGAGCGCCGAGCGAGTACGTCGGTGCTGCGGCTGTGGACGTGGGTGTGCTCGCTGTCGAGGCGGGAGACGAACACCTGCGGGGCCGGGAGGGTGAGGGTGACCTGGCGGGTCGCCGGGTCGACGCGCACGTCCTCGGGGCGCAGCGCGGCGAGGTCGACGCCCGCGATCACCTCGCCCACGGCCACCAGCAGGATGGAGTCCTCGGCGTGCACCAGGCCGAAGGCGTGCTCCTGCTCGTCGCGCAGGTCGATGACGCGCTCCATGTGGAAGGTCACGCTCTCCAGGCGCGCGAGCTCCTGCACCGAGCGCAGCACGTTGGGCGTCGGGCGCACCACCGTGGTGGTGGCGCTCGCCGAGGGGGCGGGCCGCGCCGTGTAGGTGGTGGCGGCGACCGACGCGGCGACCGACGCGGCCACGATGAGGAGTGCGCCCGCGGCGCCAGAGGAGTGCTTCGCCATGATGGTGGCGGCAGTGTACGCGCGCCACCACGGCCGCGCCCGTGACCGTCAGAGGTAGCTCATCCACCAGTCGCGCCGCCGGGCCTTCACCCCGGCGAACCAGCGGCACAGGGGGTAGAGCGCCGCCACCACCAGGCCCCAGCCCACGTACGCGGCCCAGAGGCCGAGCCCCGTGCGGCCGCGCGACGCGATGGCCTCTGCGCCGAAGCGCGAGAAGGAGATGGCGGCGCCGGTCCAGCGCATCACCACGAGGTGGGCGAAGTAGTAGAGCAGCGGCACGCTGCCGAAGACCGTGAGCGCGCGGGTGACCCGGCCGGGCCTCGCGCCGTCGAGCCAGGCGAGCGCGCAGAGGGCGGGGCCGAGGGTCATGAGGGCGTAGAGCAGCGACGGCGGGTACTTGTCGCAGTGGAGGAAGGACATCGCCGTGAAGAGCGCGCCGCGGGGCTGCGAGACCCAGGGCACCGGGTCGCCGTAGAGGTTGAGCGCGCGGAGGGCGACGAAGGCCCCGGTGAGCGCGAGCCCCAGGCGCATCGTGCGCGGGCGGCGCACGGCCAGGGGGAGCTTCATCCACGACCCGAAGGCGTAGCCCAGGGCGATGACGCCGATCCAGGGGAGCACGGGGTAGGCGACGTAGAGTCGGCGGCCGCGGAGGGGCTCGAGGACGCCGCCCTCGTGGGCGATGGTCCAGAGCCAGTCGAGGCGGCCGAAGGCGGCGGGCTCGAGGCCGTCGAGGAGGTTGTGCCCCGCGAGGACGGCCGCGCCGACGAGGCCGACGGCGCGCAGCGGCAGGCGGCTGAGGGCCGCGAGCGCCACCATCGACCAGCCGATGGCCCAGATCACCTGCGCGAGGGTGAAGCGGTAGAAGGGGTCCGGGGTCCACCCGAGGCGCATCGCGGTGAGCTCGAGGAAGACCAGCCAGAGGCCGCGGGTGAGCAGGAAGCGCGAGCCCGCGGCGGGGCCGTTCTTGTCGCGGTAGAGGCAGGCCGCGGTGCCCGCGAGGAAGACGAACACGGGCGCGCAGAAGTGGGTGATCCAGCGGGTGAAGAAGAGCGCCGCGGTGGTGGTGGCGAGGTTGGTCGGCTCGCTGCGGAAGCCGTCGGCGTAGAAGTCGCGCGCGTGGTCGAGGGCCATGAGGACCATCACTGCGCCGCGGAGCGCGTCGATGCCGGCGTTGCGCTCGCGCGGGCCCGGGGGTTGTTCGGCGGGGGGGCGGTCGGGGGTCATGGTGCTCCGAGGGTGGCGCGGAGGAGCACCTCGGTGGAGGCGTCCGCGCCGGGGGCGACCGTCGCCGCCGAGGCGCACCCGAGCAGCAGGACGGACGCCGCGAGGCCGAGGCTCTGTCGCACGGCCGCGGGTCTCTCTCAGCGAGGCGCTGGGGTCTGGGTGGCGAGGAGGGCCAGGAGTCGGTCGAAGTCCACGGGCTTCACCAGGTGGTGCTCGCAGCCCGCGCGGCGGGAGCGCTCACGGTCCTCGGGGCGGCCGTAGCCCGAGACGGCGATGAGCAGCGGGGTCTTGCCACCGGACTTCGCCACGATGCACTCGGCCACCTCGATGCCGTGCATCCCCGGCAGCCCGAGGTCGAGCAGCACGACGTCGGGGCGCTCGCTCTCGGCGAGGCTGAGGGCGCTGGGCCCGTCGCCGGCGGTGAGCGCTTCGTGGCCGTACATCTTGAGCATCTCGGCGGTCATCTCGGCGACGTCTTCGTTGTCGTCGACGACGAGCACACGGAGCGCAGCTGAGCTGGGGACGAAGGGATCAGTGGGGTCCATCGGAGGGGCCGCAGTCTAGGCTCGACCGTGCGCCTTGCAATGGCCTCCGTCGGGGGAAGGTCAGAGTGAGGGATGGACCCTCACGGCACCGATCAGATCTTGGGCGAGCGGTGCGAGAGGCCCGGGGTGCGCGGACGGGTGCCGGTGGTGCCGGCGCCGCCGGTGCCCTTCGCCGCGTCGTCGGCGGGGTCGATGATCACCCCGCGAGCGGTGGCCTCGACCTCCTGGGCCTTGCCCTCGACCTGGCCGACCACGTCGCGGGCCCTGGTCTCGACCTGCTCGACGACGCTCTCGGCGTCGCGCTGGATCACCCGGAGGCCGCGGCGGAGGGCGGCGCGGTTCTGCGGGCCGGTCTTCGGGGTGAGCAGCATCGCGACGCCCGCGCCGACCGCGGCGCCGACGGCCACGAGGCCGACGCCCGTGGCGATGCGGGAGAAGGTGCTCGGGCGGCGCTGGAGCTTCATCGCGCCGAGCATCCAGCGCATGGGGACGTCGGGGTTGAGCGCGGAGGCGATGGCCCTCACCGAGCCCGCGGCGGCGACCACCTTGCCGAGGGTGGCGAGCTTGTCGCCCGCGGTGCTCACCGGGTCGGAGTGGAGGATCTTCGAGGCCGTCCGGGAGACGTCCTTGCTCACGGTCTTCGTCGTGTCGCTGAGGGCCTCCTGGCCGTGGTGCAGGGTGCCGGCGACGTGCTCGAGGGTGCTGGCGGCGAGGTCGGACAGGTTGGACTTCACGGTGTTCAGGTTCATGGTCGTTCTCCGTTCGGGTGTGGTTCTGACGTCATCGTCGAAGCGGGGTCGAGCGCTCGGGGCGGAGCGCTCAACGGCGGTTGGGGTCGGGCTTGTCGTCGCGGCCGACCTCGGCGCCCATGCCGCGGTGGTCGCCGGCCTGCGCCTCGCCCGGGGTCGAGGCGTACAGGGCGGAGTTGCCGCCTTCGGAGACGAAGCGCGAGATCTCCTCCTCGCTGCGGTCCTGCGGGTAGCCGTAGGTCTTCGAGAGGCGGCTGGAGAGCTCGTCGTAGCGACCGTTGACGGCGGCGACGTCGTCGTCGGTGAGCTTCGAGAACTTCGTGCGCACCATCGCCTTGAGGTGGGTCCACTCGCGCGCGAGGCGCTCGCGGATGGACTCGAGGGTGCTGGGTTCGGTGCTGGGCGAGGTCATGGTTGCTCCTGCGACCTTTCGCGTCCGTGGTTTAGACCGCCCGCGGCTTCCGCCGCGGCAGCGCAGCGAACTGAGCAGGGATGGTGCCGACGCTGATTTGAGGTGTTCGGGGTGCCGGGGGGGCGGTGATTCCTGCCACAGCGTGGCAACCTGGTACGAGCGTCGGGAGGCTCAGGCGAGCTCGCGCAGCGGCGAGGGCAGGGGCGTGATCGGGTCCGGCGGCGCGATGCCCGCGGGGGGGAGGGTGTCCGCGCGGGCCCGCATGGCGCCGGGGTCGACGGTGACCGGCTCGCTGACGAAGCGCGGGTCGGGCGAGTCGGACACCCGGTCGAGGATCTCGGGGCCGTCGTCGCCGTCCTGCGCGCCGCGGGACTCGAGCAGCCGCTGCATCCCGGTGCGGGCGGCCTCCTGGGCGAGCGAGAGCACCAGCGACCCGACCGCCTCGGTGACGAGCCGCGAGACGAGCGACGGCCGCGGCGGGATCGCGTACTTGAACCACGCGCGCTGCAGCACCCGCAGCGGACGGTTGCGCTCGCGGCGCCGGTGCTCGACGAGCAGACCCAGCGCGAACACGGCGCCCCCCGCGAGGGCGCCCAGGAGGGCCGGGCGGAGGCCGCCGCGTACGTGCCCGCTTCCGTCGTCGCCGTCGATCGCGAGGGCGTGCGTCGACGCGCTCGCCGACGTCGCGCCGGGGAGGAGGGAC
>CAIOSS010001375.1 GCA_903860995.1 uncultured delta proteobacterium
CGCAAGGGTCGCAAGGGGAGTTCCGCCGGCGCTGGCGCTGCCGCATCGGGTTCGCGAGAGCGTTGGAGCACCTACCCGCCCAAGTCCGTCGCTCCCTTGCGACCCTTGCGGTTCTCCTCCCAAGGCGCCCTGCTCAACCCGTCAGAACTCCTGCGATGCGGTACTAGTCGTGCGCCTGCGGCTGAAGCTGCGGTCCGCGCGGGGCCATGTGCACACGGTCCGCGGCGTCGGCTACCGGCTCTCGCGGGAGTCCGAGGAGTAAACGGTGCGCCACCGGGACCGGGGTGACCGGGCGGCGGGTGGGACTTGCGCCCGAGGTGGCCGTCCCGGTATCGGGCGTCGTCGTCGAGAGCGGCGACGCGACGGCTTGCGACCCTCTCAGCGAAGCGGAGACACGAGTGATGCGTCAACGAATGAATGGGTGGCTCGCGGCTGCGGTGGCCGCCGGGTGCAGCGCTGATCCCACGCCCGTGGGTCCGGGCGACCAGGACTCCGGACCGGCGATCGACGTCGGCGTCGACCGCCCGGACGTGCCCGCGGTCGACCGCCCGGACGTGCCCACACTCGACCGCCCGGACGTGCCCGACGCGGGCGCCGCCGACGTGCCGGTGGGCCTCGATGTCCCGGTCACCGAGGGCAGCCTCGCGGCGGTGCGCGCGGCGATCGCCGGCACCGCGCCCGTCACCCTGACCGCGGCGCTCTCTGGCCTGGTGGTCACCCGCACCGTGGCGGCGACCCCGGGCAGCGACGGCGGCGTGTCGAGCAACGACCCGGCGGGCTTCTTCGTCCAGACGGGGATGACCGGGCCGGCGATCTTCGTGGCGGTCGATCCGGCGAGCCTCTCGCCCGAGCCCCAGGCGGGTGACCGCGTGGCCTTCACCGCCACCCGCGGTGAGCTCCGCGCGGGCGCGCGGTGGATCACCGCGCTCAGCGGGTTTCAGCGCACGGGCACCGGGACGGCGCTCGACGGGCTACGCCAGGACCTCTCCGCCCAGGCCGACCTGGTGACCGCGGTCGGCGACTACGAGCACGAGCTGGTGCGCGTGCAGGGCACCGTCGCGGGCAACTTCGCGTCCGCGGGCACTGGCTTCGAGTCGGCGCAGATCACCACCGCGGGGGTCGGCGCCGCGATGACCAACCTGCGCGTCCGGGTGGCCGCTGCGGTGCGCGCCTCGCTCGCGCTCCGGAGCGGGTGCACGGTTACCGTGACCGCGCCGCTCTGGCGCTTCAACGCGCAGGTGCAGGTCAACGCCTGGACCGCGTCGGACATCGCCCTCGGCGCGTGCCCCGTCGTGACGGACGGCGGCGCCCCCGACGCAGGGAGCCCTGACGCCGGGGGCACCGACGCGGGGATGATGGACGGAGGGGCTGGCGACGCGGGGAGCCCCGACGCCGCGGCCGCGGACGTCGTCCTGGCGCCCGTCGACGGCGCCGCGCTCGACGCGGGCGCCGAGCCCACGCCCACGGAGATCTGGGTGCTCCGCGTGGGCGCGGGGACCGACCCGCTCACCAACGCATCCACGCCCGCGTTCATCGAGCGCCTGCGCATCAGCGACGGCGCCATGGCCGGGGCCCCCATCGCGCTGCCCACGGCGGCGTCGGGCGCCAACCGCCCGCTCACCATCTCGGGCAGCGCGACGAGCGACGGGCAGCTCAACCGCAGCCTCGACCGCCGCTTCGTGGTGCTCGGCGGGTACGGCGCCCTCCCGGGCGTGGCCTCGGTGACCGGCACCACCTCGACGGCCGTCCCGCGGGTCGTGGCGCGCATCGCCGCGGACGGGGCCATCGACACTCGCACCACGCTGGGCGCCGCGTTCTCGGGGAACAACCTCCGCGCCGCGGCCTCCGCCGACGGCTCGGCCTTCTGGGCCGCCGGCAGCGCGACGGGCTCCGGGTCGATCGTCTACGCGCCCCTCGGCGCGAGCGCCTCGACGCCGGTGTTTACGGCGCCCTCGAACGGCCGCTTCGTGGCCCTGTACGACGGTACGGTCTTCGGCGCCGTCGGGGCGGGCGGGCAGTTCGGGGTGTTCCGCGTCGACGGCTCGACGACCACGCTGCTCCCGGGCTTTCCCACGACCGCCACGCCGACGTCGTCCCCCTACGGCTTCGTCGCCTTCGACCGCGACGCCACCGCGGGCATCGACGTCATCTACCAGTGCGACGACCGCGCGGTCGCGAGCGGCGGCGGCGTTCGCAAGTGGACCCGCGGCAGCGGCACCTGGACCCTCGCGTCCACCCTCAGCGCCGGCCTCACCGGCGGCTGCCGCTCGGTCACCGGCTTCGTCGCAGGGGCCAACGTCACGCTGCTCGTGGGCACCGCCGAGAGCCCGTCGCGCGTCGTGCGCTTCGTCGACGACGGCGCCTCGCCCGCGTCCATCACCGCCACCGCCCTGCGCGCCGCGGCGCCCAACACGGTCTTCCGCGGCGTCGCGCTCGCCCCTCGCTGACCCGCCCGCCTCGTCGACGCCGCGCGTCCGGTCCAGGGCCGCGCTGACGACCGCGCATCGCCGCGGATCGATCGTATCTCCACGGCATCCAATGTCGTATCGAACATGTCGATTCACTTGATTGCGACGGAGAGCTTAGGACGGTGAGTCTCGAGCAGGCCACGGAGCCTGCGGCGCGTGCAGCGGTGCGGGAGATCCTACGGGACGAGGTCGCCCACGCGCGGCTACGGGTGGGCGCACCTCTCGGCCGAGCGGGCGAGGGGCGGCGGTGCGGGCCTCGCCGAGGGGCTGCCGGCGATGCTCGCGGGCACCGTGCGGGAGGAACTCTTCGCCCCCACGGACGGAGAGACCGTCCCAGCGACCCCGACGTCGATCGTCGCATCGCGTTCGCCCACCTCCCGGGCACGGCCTACCTCACGCGCTGCGCACCGAGCGCTCCACCGCGCGGGCCTTCGGTCTGCGACGCTGGGGCGCCCGCCGCCGCCGAAGGTAGTGCGAGACTGCCTCCCACGACCGTAGTCCCGGGTACGCTCGCGCCGCATGCCGTCGCGCTGGTCGCTGCTCCCGTTGCTGCTCGTCGCCTGCGCGTCCGCGCCCCGGCGCCCTCCGACCGACGCGGCGCGCTCGCCCAGGGCCGCGCCTCCTGGGCTCGCGTCGACCGCGACGGCCCCTCC
>CAIOSS010001376.1 GCA_903860995.1 uncultured delta proteobacterium
AGGCACGCCACGCAGCGCGAGGCGGCGTAGTCGCAGCGCGGCGTCGGGAGCGCGCAGCGCCGACAGTCGGTCGTGCATGGGAGCGCCCCGGAGGGGTAGAGGTCGCCCGTGGGGACGAGGCGAAACCCGGCCGCGGCGAGGTCTCCATCGGGGTGCTCCCCCTCGGCGACATACCAGTCGATGAGGGCCCCGCCGATGCTGTCGAACCAGTCGAGCTGGAAGGGATACAGCCCCGCGGCGGTGAAGCGCAGCACGCGGCGGTCGACCCGCGGCGCGGTGCCGTCGAAGTACGAGAAGACGGGGACGTTCGCGACGTCGAAGGCCATCCCGTCGTCGTGACCCCACGCGAAGGTGTAGGTGCCGGGCGCGCGCACCGCGAACCACCCGCGCAGGCGCAGCACCGCGCCGCCGTTGGTGGAGTAGGTGCCCGTGGGGAGCCCCGGCAGCGGGCGGCACGGGTGCATCTGCTCCACGAGCGGGTCGTGGAAGGGGAGGCACATCGTGCTCGGCGCGCTGCGCCCGAGGGAGTCGACGGTGGTGCCGTTGGTGAAGTCCACCTGGGGGAGGGGGCCGCACCACGAGTGGAAGGCGGGCGTGAACGAGGTGCCCGCGAGGATGTCCCGGGCGTGGGCGAGGTTGTACGGCGCGCCCCGGAAGAACCCGAGCACGAACATCGCCTGCGCCCCGGTGCCCGGCGCCGCGGGCACCTCGGCCTCGGCGAGCGCCGCGGGGATGTCCAGCGGCTGCGCGCCCGCGACGCCCGCCGCCGTGACCATCACCGCAGCCGACACGCTCGCTCGCAGGGCTCGCACCCTGGCGAGGCTACCAGAGTCCCCTCGGACCGCGACCCCCTCCGTCTATCGCCCGTGCAGCCGCCGGAAGCGCACCCGCAGGTCGCCCCCCGCGAGCGGCCGCCAGCCGCCGAAGCGCGCGCACCGCCCCGCGTCGTTGGCGAGCTCGAAGCGCCAGCGGGTGGCGCCCGGGGCCGAGGCCTCCACGGCGATCTCCCGGGCGACCTCCATCACCGAGCGGTCGAGCGAGGCCACGCCCGACCCGCGGAGGAGCGCGATGGTGGGGCGGCCGGCGTCGCCGTCGGTGATGGAGAGGTCGACCAGGAGCGCGTGGTACGACGCGCACTGCGGGGTGCCGGGCCCGAAGCCCACGGAGGTGAAGGAGTTGGCGTGCACGGCGTCGAGCTCGCTCGCGGC
Organism: uncultured delta proteobacterium; assembly: GCA_903860995.1. GTDB lineage: Bacteria > Myxococcota_A > Polyangia > Polyangiales > SCUS01. The sequence goes on from CAIOSS010001376.1 coordinate 1,209, forward strand.
GGCGCGCTCGCCCGACGACTCGCTGGGGTTGAAGCGCGGCAGCGCGATGGAGGGCGCGCGCTCGACCTCGGGGGTGAGGCCCGGCACGGAGATGCGGCTGGCGATCTCCTCGGCGACGCGCGTGGAGAGCACCCGCGCCGCCCGCGCGGTGCCGGCCACGTCGATGTGGTCGTTGGCGTGCAGCCCCTCGACGATGGGCGCGAGGGCGATGGCGCGGATCGCCTCGCGACGCTGCGCCTCGGTGGGCTGCGCGCCGGCCATCTGGAGCGAGAGGTCGCGCGCCCCGGAGAGCAGCGTCGTGGCGCGGAGGTTGGTCGGCACCGGGCGCACCCCGGCGTCGGTCACCGCGGGCTCGGTGGCGGGCACCGGCACGGCGTCGAGGCCGCCCGGGGAGGTGAGGATCGTCGACGTGGTGGCGGCCACGGCCACCGGCGGGGCGACGCGCGCCGCGGCGGCGGCCACGGCGTTGGGCGGACGGGCGAGCGACGGCGGGGGAGGGACCGGAGGCGGTGGGGGAGGGACCGGAGGCGGCGCGAGGTCGAGGTCGACGGTCGCATGGTGCGAGCGGAGCAGCGCACGATCGGGCGGCGGTCGCACGCTGACGGCGAGCGCGACGATGCCCGCGTGCAGCACGACGGAGGCGACGACGGCGGGCCATGGAGAGCGCACTGGGAGGGGTCAACCGCTGGCGCCCGGGGATTGTTCTCCGACCGCGCGCAAGCTTTACCTCGCGCTGGGCACCTGGCACTAACCCGAGCGTGCGAATGCCTCTCGTCCTGCTCGTGCCTCCCTTCGTGGCGTCCTGCGCCTGAGGCACGCTCGACACGGGCGATCCCATCATCGGTGACGTCCCCGGTGACGTCGTGGTCGAGGCCTCCGTCGCCGACGGGCCCGCGGGCGCCGGGCCCGTGATCGACACGAGCGTCTTCGGGCACCTCGACTTCGAGGTGGGGCTCAACGAGACCAGCGACACCATCGACCTCGTGTACGACGGCATGACCCTCCCCGAGCCCGCCACCGTGGCGCTCGAGAGCTGGGACGGCGCCCGCTCGTCGGTGCCCTTCGTCGTGCCGCAGCCCATCGAGTACGCCCGCACCCGCGCGCGCTTCGTCCCGCAGTAGCCCGGTGCCTGGCCGGGCTCAGCCCTGCACCCGGCGCCACGCCTCGATGACCCGCGCCGTCGCATCGGCGGAGGTCTCGCCCAGCGCCGAGAGGTGGCCCATCTTGCGGCCGGGCCGCGCCACGCGCTTGCCGTACAGGTGCAGGCGCACCCCGGGGATCTCCAGCGCCCGCTCGAAGCGCGGCGGCTGGTCGCCCACCCAGAGGTCCCCGAGGAGGTTGTGGATCGCGGCCGGGCGCACCACCTCGGTCGACCCGAGCGGCAGGTCGCACACCGCGCGCACGGCCTGCTCGAACTGGCTCGTCACGCAGCCCACCTCGGTCGCGTGGAAGCTGTTGTGCGGCCGGGGCGCGAGCTCGTTGACCCGCAGCACCCCTCCGGCCGTCAGGAACAGCTCCACCACCAGCAGCCCCTCGATGGCCATCGCGTCGGCGATGCCCCGCGCGATCTCCGCCGCCTCCCTCAACACCCTATCGGGGAAGCCCGCGGGGATGACCGACCAGGTCAGCACGCCGTCGTCGTGGTGGTTCTGCGCCACCGGGTGCACCGCCACGCAGCCCGACGGGGTGCGCGCCACCAGCACCGAGAGCTCGGCCTCCAGCGCCGCCGCCCGCTCCACCACGCAGGGCGCCGAGCCGAGCGCGGCCCACACCCGCGCGCCGTCGTTGGCGTCGCTCATCCGCGCCTGCCCGCGGCCGTCGTAGCCGCCCGTGCACGACTTCACGAAGGCCCGCGGACCCAGCTCGGCGACCGCGCGGCACAGCTCGTCGACGCTGGTCACCCGCTGCCAGTCGACCGTCGGGAAGCCCCGCGCGGTGAGCCACTGCCGCTGCCGGCCGCGGTCCTGCACGACCGAGAGAACCTCGCCGCCGGGGCGCACCGGGGCGTAGCGCCGCACCGCCGCCATGCTCGCCGGCGCGATCTTCTCGATCTCCAGGGTCACGACGGCGCAGCGCCGCGCGAGGTCGGCCGCGGCGAAGTCGTCGTCGAACTCCGCGGTGAGGCAGCGCTCCACCACGAAGCGCGCCGCGCACGACGGGTCGGGGTCGAGCACGTGGACCTTGTACCCGAGGGGGCGCGCGGCCATCGCCGTCATGCGCCCGAGCTGACCCCCTCCGAGGATGCCCAGCGTCGCGCCCGGCAGGATGGCGCTCACGTCAGCACCCGCTTCGCCATGACCTCGCCGGTGCGCTCGGCGCGCCACGCCCGCAGTCGCTCGCGCACCGCGCGGTCGCGCACGCCGAGGATGCTGGCCGCGAGCAGCGCCGCGTTGGCCGCCCCGGGCTTGCCGATGGCGAGCGTGGCAACGGGGATACCGCGGGGCATCTGCACGATCGAGAGCAGGGAGTCGACGCCGTTGAGCAGCGTCGCGGGGATGGGGACGCCGAGCACCGGGAGCACGGTCTTCGCGGCGACCATGCCGGGCAGGTGGGCCGCGCCGCCCGCGCCCGCGATGATGACCTCCAGGCCGCGCGACTCCGCCGTCGACGCGTACTCGAACATCCAGTCTGGGGTGCGGTGCGCGGAGACCACCATCACCTCGTGGGCGATCTCCAGCGCGGTGAGAATCTCCCTCGCCGGGGTGAGGGTTTCCAGGTCCGAGGCGCTGCCCATGATGATCCCCACGAGGGGGGTCGATGTGTCGGTCATCGGGGCGGAGGATAGCAACGAGTGACGTGCGCCGCGCGGGTGTGATGTACTGCGACGGGTGAAGCGAACGCCTCTGCTACACGGCTCGTTGACCCTGGTCGTTGGCCTCCTGGCCTGTACGAGCACCCCGTCCGGCGACACGGTGATGAAGCCCGACTCGGGCCTCAGCGACACCGGTGCGACCGTGGTCACCGACGCCGACGTCCCGGCGACGCCCGACGCGCCGGTCGCGCCCGACCGTCCGGTGATGGCCTGCGCGGACATGGACGGCGACGGGATCTCCGACCGCGACGAGGGGGCGCCCGCCATCGACACCGACGGCGACATGACGCCGGACTTCATGGACGCCGACTCCGACGGCGACGGGTTCAGCGACGCCGACGAGGCCGCGCGGCGGTACCCGGGCTTCGAGTCCGACGCGGTGCCGGTGTTCTGCGGCAACCAGCCCAACAACTGCGACGCGCCGCCCGACAACCTGGCCAACCAGCGCGACCTCGACTCGGACAACGACGGGCTCACCGACGCCGAGGAGCGCGTCGCGATGACCAACCCCTGCGCCGAGGACACCGACCGCGACGGCTTCGCCGACCTCGCGGAGGTGGCCGCCCGCAGCAACCCCCGGGACACGACCTCCCGCCCGCCGGAGAACTCCCTCTACGTCACGCTGCCGTACTACGCCCCGGGCACCATGGGGACGCGCGAGGCGCGGGAGTTCACCTTCGCGACGCGCATCCGCGCCGCCGACGTGTTCTTCCTCGTCGACAACTCGGCGAGCATGGAGCCGACGATCACCAACCTCCGCACCAACCTCCAGACGGTGATCCTCCCGGGGGTGCGGGCGGCGATCCCCGACGCGCGCATCGGAGTGGCGTCCTTCGACTCGATGCCCGACGCCCCGGAGGGCCAGATGCTCCTGCCGACCGACGACGGTCAGGCCGGACGCCCGGGTGACTACACCCTCTGGATGCGCCAGCGGCTCACCGCCGACGACACGCAGGTGCAGGCCGCGTTCAACACCATGCGCACCATCGTCGAGGACACCGGCGGGCGCTACCTCGGGGGCAACGCGCCGGAGTGTCAGCTCACGGCGATGTACGAGGTGCTCACCGGCGCGGGCACCCGCAGCGGCGGCCTCGGGGCCAACCCGGCGTCGCTACGCAGCGTGCAGAACGCGCTCGACCCGATGGGCAACGGCTGGGTGGCGACCTCCGACCCGGCGAGGGACTGCCCCGACATCGAAGGGGCCTACGGCTGGGGCTGCTTCCAGCCGGGGCGCGTGCCCATCCTGGTGATGTTCTCCGACGCGGAGTGGTTCGACGGCCCGGCGATGTCGTCGCCCGCGAGCAACCGCGGCTGGCGCTACCCCGAGCTGGCCGAGGTGATGCGCAGGCGCGGCGCCCTGTACCTCGGCGTCGACGTGTCGCGCTTCGGGGTGTCCGGTCCCACCTACGCGAACTCGGCCTTCCTGGCCTCGGCCACGGGCTCGCTCAACGCGATGCGCCGCGCCGTGATCTTCGCGCCGGCCTCGAGCGGCGGCCTCGACCGCACCGCCGCGGGCATCGTCGACGCCGTGCGCACCCTCGCCAACGAGACCCGGCAGGACATCACCACCACGCTGCTCGCCGACGTCGCCGAGACGCGGCTCCCGATGGGCCGCACGACCGCCAGCTTCGTGCAGACGGTCACCCCGGTGCGGGCCGAGCCCGATGTGCCCACGGGCTACGAGCGCCGCGACGACCGCACCTTCTTCGGCGTGCTGCCCACCACCCGGGTGGTCTTCCGGGTGAGCTTCTATAACGACTTCCTGGAGGGCACCGACACCGCGCGGGTCTTCCAGGCGAGCGTGGTGGTGCGCGGGCGCGCGGGCAGCGAGGTCGATCGTCGCCCGGTGTTCATCGTGGTGCCGGCGCGCGGCGGCGGCCTCCCGCCGGGCTGATCGCCCCCGCGCGGTACCCGCGACGGCGCTACCGCCGACGGGCCCGTCGGCGCCGCGCCGTGAGCGCCGCGGCGCCCGCGAGCGCCCACACCCCCCGCGCGTGACCGCCCGCGGTCGTCCCTGCGCGGCACGAGCAGCCTTCAGACCCGCCGCCCATCCCTGCGTCCATCGCCACGCCGCCGCCGTCCGTCACGACGGCGCCCGCGTCCAGGCCCGCGTCGGCGGGCAGCGGCCCGACGCCCGCGTCCGTCACGGGTGCGTAGAAAGTGCCGCCCGCGCCGAGCGTGCCCTCGTAGAGCGGCGCGCCGTTGCGGTCGACCACGCGAATCTGCCCGGTGGTCGTGCCCGTTCGCGCGAAGAGCACGGTGTAGGTGCGCGACCCGTCGGGGTCGACGACGCGCAGCCCGACGCGGTCGCCCTCTTCGACGAGGGTCGACATCGGCAGCGTCGAGCGCCCCGCCTGACCGACCTCCAGGAGGTGCAGGAAGTACTCGCGCGCCTCCGGGGCCGACGACTGGTCCTCGACGCGGGCGCCTCGCGCCTCGGCGCCCATCACCAGCGGCGGGAGGTCCATCCCGTCGACCCGGAAGCCCTCCACGAGGCCCTGCATGCCCGAGCGCGGCAGCAGTCGGCGGCCGAGCAGGCGCCCCGCTCGGCCGTCGATGGTGAAGGTGTCGACCGTCGGAAACAGCGGCCGCGCGGGGCCGTGCAGCACGAAGCGCTTCACGTAGGTCGGGTCGGTGGACTCCACCCGGTCGAAGAGCACCACCATCTCGGGGCGCAGGAAGACGAGCTGGCGGGTGACCTCGCGCACCTTCGGCGCGTTGCCCGCGGTGGCGAAGGCGGTGCTGTTGTAGGCGCGGGTGCTGTCGCACGCGGCGTAGTCGTGGAAGCGCGACGCCTCGAAGGCCGTGACGCCGCCGGTCTCGAACTGCGCGCCGTTGGTGAGGTTGTTGCGGTACTCGTCGAGGGTGCGCCGGCCGCCGCTGGCGTAGGCGATGGAGCGCTGGCCGCCGTCGTTGATGGTCGGGAGCATGCGGCTGTTGGGGAAGAGCTCCCCGGGGCGGGTGACCGTGACGACGTTGCTGTGGATCGACCGCTGCGACGACCAGTTGAACCAGTGGGCGGTCTCGAGGCCGTCGTAGGTGCCGGTGCTGACGGCGAGCGGGTTGCGGCGGTAGATCTGGAAGCTCCCGGCCTCCAGGTGCTGCCGCGTGGAGAACCAGTCGCCGCACGACAGGCTGACCCAGGTGGCGTCGGCGTCGTCCCAGCTCGATCGCATCACCACGACGTCTTCGGAGGTGGCGCCGAGGTGGACGGCGAGGGGGAGGGCGTCGCGCGCGGGCGCCGCGGGGCGCTCGGGGGAGTAGAAGACCAGCTGCTGCCAGATCTCCGGGCCGTTGTAGTCGGCCGCGGCGGGGAGGCGGCGGGTGGCCTCGGCGGCGAGGCCCTGCGCGACGGTCGATCCGGTGCCCCAGGCGAGCAGGTCGAGCAGCGGGCGGAGCTGGCCGGCGGGCGAGAGCTGGGCGTCGGTGGAGTCGCCGAAGGCGGCGAAGCGGAAGTCCGGGCGGAGGGCGTACGCGAGGTAGCGCACGGCCTGGCCGAAGACGTCGCCGCGGGCGCGGGCGTGGGCGAAGAGGTCCTCGTCGGTGGCGGTGGTCCAGGCCGCGGCCATGAGGGCGGCGTTGCGCATCGTGGTGCCGGCGAACCACCCGGGGCCCTCGTGCCACCACCCGCCGGTGTACGCGAGCGCCGGGAGCAGCTGGGTCTTCCAGCGGGTGTCGGCGTAGGCGAGGTAGCGCCGGACGTCCGCGTCGGGCACGGCGGTGGCGCCCTTCAGGGCCAGGGCCGCGAGGGCCACCGTCGCGACGTGGGCGTAGGCCTCCGCGGCGAACACGTCCGCGGGCTCGTGGGTGACCGACCACTCGGCGTAGCTGCGGAGGTGGCCCTCCAGGGTGGCGCGCTCCTCCGGGGTGAGCGCGGCGTAGAGCCAGTCGTAGGCCACCGCGAGCTGGCGCACAGCGCGGGCGTTGGTGAGGTGCTGGCCCGTCGGGTCGCCGCGGTCGACGAAGGCGCCCACCTGCGCGACCTGCTCGCGCACCGCCTGGAGCGTGGCGGGCTCTTGGTAGAGGACGTAGCGGGTGGCGAGCGCGATGAGCGGGTGCTCGACGTTGCGGAAGGGCACCGTCCCGGGGAGCGGGAGCGGCGGCGCAGCGGCGCGGCAGGCGGCGGCGTAGGGGGAGTTGCTGGCCTCGCAGCGGGCGACGAGCGCGGCGGGCGAGATGCCCCGCCGGCCGTCGGCCACGAGGAACAACCGCGGGTGCATCGCGCGCACGAGAGGCTGTGCCGCGGAGACAGCGGGTGCGAGGGCGGCGAGGGTGAAGGCGAGGGCGGAGGCGCGGCGGCGTCGGGACATCACGCGGGTCCCGAACGATCGCACAGGGCGGGGATCGCGGGCTACGGGTGCTGCGACGGGTCGATGGTGACCGTGAGCTGGTAGGGGCGCGACTCGTTCTCGCGGTAGGTGCCCACCCAGACCTGGTAGAGCCCCGCGGGGAAGTTCCCTTCGACGCCGGGGTTGAGGGAGTAGGTGTCGTCGTTGCAGAGCACCTGGCCGTCGGGGCGGCGGATGACCAGGGTCGAGTCGGCCGCGGAGACGACGTACATCCGAAGGAAGGCCCTCGGCTGCGCGAGGAAGACGACGTGGTTGGGGGGGCCCTGGAAGTACCCACGGCAGACGCCCGTGCCGTGGATGCCCTCCGAGCCGAGGGCGCCGCCGTTGCGGCCGCGCACGGAGCGGGTGATGAAGTTGCCGCTCACCATCATGCGGCCCGAGAGCGGGCGGGCGGTGAAGTCGAGCGCGCCGAGGGCGTTGGTCGAGGGCTGCGGCTGGACGGGGTACTGCGGCTGGACCGGCTGAGCGCGCATGCCGGTGTTGTCGGGCACGGTGCTCTGGAGCTCGCTCATCAGGAGCTGGTAGGGCGCCGGGCCGGACTGCGAGTAGGTGCCCACGTAGACGTCGTA
>CAIOSS010001377.1 GCA_903860995.1 uncultured delta proteobacterium
ACAGCGGATTCGCAGGAGCGGCCGAAAAGGTGGTCGGGTCGACCTGGCGGGCGGCGAGCCAGGCCGCGACCACGGGGTCATCGATGATCGGGGAGAGCTCGGAGGCGAGCGCGGCGGCGTCGCGGGGGCGGGCCGAGGGGTCTTTGGAGAGGCAGCGGTCGACGAGGGCAGCGAACCCGGGGTCGAGGCCGGGCACGCGTTCGCCGAGCGGCTCATGCGGGGTGGTGTGCGCCCGCACGATGATCGCGTGGGGCGAGTCGCCGTCGAAGGGGAACGCCCCCGCGAGCAGCTGGTAGAGCATCACCCCGAGGGAGTAGACGTCTGCGGACGCGGTCACCGAGCGGGCGTCGAGGGCCTGCTCCGGGGCCATGTAGTACACCGTGCCGAGGGCGGTGCCCGTGGTGGTCGGCGAGCGGGCGTCGATCAGCTCGCGCGCGATGCCGAAGTCGATGAGCTTGATGGTGACCGACCCGCCCCGGGGGCCCACCGCGAAGACGTTCTCGAACTTCAGGTCACGGTGCACCACCCCCCGCGCGTGCACCTCGGCGAGCGCCGAGAGAAGCGAGCGGAGCCACCCGATCGCCTCGCGCTGGGTGCGGTCGCCCGCAGCGAGCACGTCGGCGAGGTCCTGCCCCTCGAGCAGCTCCATTGCGAGGTAGGGGACCTGCATCCCGTCGGCCCCGCGCGCCACACCGGCGTCGCGCACCTGCACGAGCCCGGGGTGCCCGATGGACGACGTGAGCCGCACCTCCCGCAGGAAGCGCTGCACCCCGCCCGGGTCCTGCGAGAGTCGCGCGTCGAGCACCTTCAGCGCCACACGCTCCCCGGTGGCGAGCGAGCGGGCCACGTACAGCGTCGACATGCCACCGGTGGCCAGGGAGCGCTCGATCTCGTAGCGGTCGGACAACGGCCAGTCAGCCCCCTCGCCCGATGCGACCTCCGTCTCCGCGATCTGCCCGCCAGTCATCGCCCCATAAGATGCCACGAAGCGCCGTCTCGCCGCGTCGCCCTTACGCATACCCCCTCCGTCGCCGGGTCCACCGGGGCCCGAGGCCGGGTTGCGGCCCGGGGGGTCAGGTCACCACATGGAGCGGGGAGCACGCACCCCATGCACGAACACCCCGATCAACGATGGACCCGCGACCTGCCCCGAGGGGGCGGCACCGACCCGCCGACGCCCGGCCCGGGTGCGCCGCCCGGTCCGCAGATCATCCCGACGCCCGAGCTCCCCGACCCCGCGCCGCCAGGTCCCTACCCCGAGCCGACGCGGCCGGGGGTGCCGGGGGTGATCCCCGAGACGCCCCACACCACGCCGGTGCCGTGGAACCCCGCGCAGCCCATCCACGAGCCCGTGCCCTTCGAGATCCCCGGGCCGCTGCCGCAGCCCATCCACGAACCCGTCACCTGAGCGGGACTACGCCTCGGCGCCGCGGAAGAGATCGACCGCGCGCCAGAGGTACCAGCTCGCCACCGTGCGCCACGGCCTCCACCGCGCGCCCCGACGCGCCACGGCCTCCGGGCTCGGGAGCTCGCGCAGCCCGTACGCGAGGCGCACGCCGTTGCGCACGCCGTAGTCCCCTACCGGCAGCACGTCGGGCCGCCCCAGCGTGAACATCAACAACATCTCCGCGCTCCAGCGCCCGATGCCCCGCACGGCGCTGAGGCGCGCGATGATGTCCTCGTCGTCCATCTGCGCCATCTCGGCCAGCGACGGCACCTCGCCCGCGAGCGTCTTCGCCGCGAGGTCACGAAGCGCCGCGACCTTCGCCGAGGAGAGCCCGGCGCCCCGCAGCGCCTCCGGGGCGAGCGCGAGCAGGGTCGCCGGAGGGGGGCACGCGTCGCCTCCGCCCAGCGACGCCACGCGCCCGTAGATCGTCGCCGCGGCCTTCCCCGTGAGCTGCTGGTAGACGACCGCGCGGGCGAGGGACTCGTAGGTGCTCGATGCCTCGGAGCGCGACAGCCCGAAGGCGCCCACCTTCGCGATGAGCGCGCCCAGCACCGGGTCGCGGGTTGTCAGGACCGCGGTGGCCTCGATCGCCGCGAAGCCCGGGCCGCCGATGCGCACGACGAGCGCGCGCAGCCCGTCCGGGAGCGCGGCCCCCTCGGCGGCGAGCAGGCGGGCCTTGGTGCGCAGCCCGCCGTGCGCCGAGAAGCCACCGGGCGCGCCGGACGAGCCCAGCACCCGGTGGCACGGGACGACCACGACGCAGGGGTTCTTCGCCATCGCGGTGCCGACGGCGCGGGAGAGCCCCGGCGAGCCCAGCGCGCGGGCGATCTCGCCGTAGGTGACCGTGCACCCGGGGCCCACCCGACGGGCCTGTTCATACACCTTCTGGTAAAACGGCGGCGATCCGCGCAGGTCGAGGGCGATGCCGGAGAGGTCCTCGGCGCCGTGCTCGAAGTGGCGGCGTAGCTGCGCGATCGCGGCGGCCACCGGGGCCGGAGCCTCGGCGGCGGGCGTGCGCGCGGCGGCCACGGTGTGCAGGCGCTCGACGGTGCGCTCGTCGCTCGCCTCGGGGAGCTGAACGACGGTGATGCCCTGCCCGCTCCAGGCGACGCCTGCCCGGCCGAGCACCGTGTCGAAGAGGCAGTGCCCGACCGCGGCGGACACCGCGCTCAACGCCCGCCGCGCTGGATGACCTGGAGGAGCTCGGTGCGGCTCACCGGGCGACACGGCGTGCCGGGCGGGTGGTTGTGCACGAGGTATACGCCCGCAGGCGCGGCAGCCGCCGGGGCGGGCGCCATCGGGGCGGGCGCCATCGGGGCGGCGGCCGAAGGCGAGGGCGCGGCCGCAGACGGCGCAGGGGCCGGAGACGGCGAGGGCGGCGGCGGCGGGGGCATCGCGGTGACCGGCATGGGCGCGCCGGCCATCGGGATGTCGGGGAGGTTGTTGAGGTCGACGAGGGTGGGTTCGAGCACGCCCGTCACGGCGGCATCGTGGATCGGCGGCGTGTCGTTGTGCGGCGGCGGGGGGTTCGGGGCGAAGCGCGGCGTGCCCGGCTGACACGCTCCCAGGAGCGTCGCGAGCGCGGGCAGCGTGGTGGTGACCAGCGAGGGCCGGGGGCGTCGGGTCATGCGAGTGATCCGACACGGGCCGCGCGGGCCTGTCAACGCGCGGGAGCGCGGGCGCCATTGACGGGGCGGGACGCGCGGGCGATCACCCCGGGAGATGCACCCCAACGCCGCGCTCATCGACTCGTTCTACAAGGCATTTGCGGTGGGCGACGCCGACGCGATGGTCGCCTGCTACCACCCCGAGGTGCACTTCAGCGACCCGGTGTTCACCGACCTCCGCGGCGAGCGAGCGGGCGCCATGTGGAAGATGCTCACCGGGCGCGCCAAGGACCTGCGCATCGTCCACTCGGACGTCTCCGCCGACGACCGCGAGGGGCGCGCGCACTGGGAGGCGGACTACACCTTCGGCGCCACGGGGCTCCCGGTGCACAACGTCATCGACGCGCGCTTCACCTTCCGCGACGGGAAGATCCTCCGCCACGTCGACACCTTCGACCTCCACCGATGGACGGGCATGGCCCTCGGGCTCAAGGGCAAGCTGCTCGGGTGGCTGCCGCCGGTGCAGAACGGCATCCGCAAGAAGGCCGCCGAGGGCCTCGACGCCTACCTGGCGAAGCACGCCTGACTCCCGGCTCGCGCGATTGTTGGTAGCCTCGTGGCCATGGGACCGACCGCCCGCCTCGCCCTGCTCGCTTCGCTGATCTCCGCCTGCAACCCTTCGAGCTTCGACTACCCCTTCGACGCCGCGACCGACGCCGCGACCTCGGCCGACGCCCCGGCCACCGCCACCGACGCCCCGCCTGCGATCGATGTCCAGGTGGCCGCCGACGTGCCCCCCACGGTCGACGTGCCGCCCGCCGACGTGCCCCCCTCGGTCGACGTGCCGCCCGCCGTGGACGTCCCCGTTGCCATCGATGTTCCGACCGCTCCGACGGACGCCGGCTCGATCCTCCCGCCGCGCGACGCCGGCCCGCTGCCCTTCGATGGCGGAACCCTCGGCGACCCCTCCTGGGTGTCGCTCGATGTTCGCGTCGGTGGAACCTGCGCCCCCGTTGCCGCGTGCGGAGGCCCCGTGCTCGGCACCTGGGACGTCTCCGGGGGCTGCATCGAGGTCCCGCTCCCCTCGCAGTTCATGCTCTGCCCGGGCGCGCGGGTCAGCCGCTCGGCGGGGCGCGCTCGCGGGAGGGTGATCTTCGCGCCGACCATCGCCTACCGCGCGTCGCAGTGGGAGGTCGAGGCCGAGCTCTTCGTCCCGCAGACCTGCGCGACCATCGTCGGCGGCTGCTCGGCGATCGAGGGCCTCGTGCGCCCGGGCTTGCCGGACTCGCGCTGCGTGAGCGAGGGCGCTGGCAACTGCCGCTGCGCCGTCCGCCAGTCCGGGACCATCAACGACGGCGACGCGTACACCACCACCAGCACGCAGATCGTCTCCACGCTGTCGGGCCGTCGCTGGGACTACTGCGTGACGGGCGAGCGCATTCGCTACAACGACACCTCGGCAGGCGCCGTCCGCGAGCCCGGGCCCATCCAGCTCACGCGCCGCGCCCCGTAGGCGAAACCCTTGGGGCGACGGCGAGCGGGCCGGGCGTTGGACCGGCGGCGCGCTCAGCTCTCGAGGAGCAGCGCGTCGGGGTCGTGGAGGTACTTGATGATCTCGTAGGCGAAGGCCGCGCCCACGTGGCCGTCGACCACGCGGTGATCGAAGCTCAGCGAGAGCAGCATCACCTCGCCGATGACGATCTGGCCGTCGCGCACCACGGGCTTCTGCTTGATCTGGTGCACGCCGAGGATCGCCACCTCGGGGAAGTTGATGATCGGGGTGGCGAAGAGGCCGCCCTGGGCGCCCAGCGAGGTGATGGTGAAGGTGCTGCCCTGGAGGTCTTCCAGCTTGAGCTTGCCGGCCCTCGCGTCGGTGCCGAGGCGCTCGATCTCGCGGGCCACGTCCAGCAGGCTGCGCTTGTCGGCGTTCTTCAGCACCGGGACGATGAGCCCCGCGTCCGTCGAGGCCGCGATGCCGAGGTTGTAGTACTTCCGATAGACGAGCTCGTTGGTCGACTCGTCGATCGCCGCGTTCAAGATCGGGAACTTCTTGAGCGCCAGCACCGCCGCCTTCGCGATGAACGCGAGCGGCGTGAGCTTTACGCCAAGCGCCTCGGCCTTCGGCTTCAGGCGCTCGCGCACGGCCTTGAGCGCCGTGACGT
>CAIOSS010001378.1 GCA_903860995.1 uncultured delta proteobacterium
GCACCATCTTCGACCGCGTGCAGATTCGCATCTCGCGCGGCACCGAAGACGTGCCCACCTTCGACCAGACCTTCCTGCGCTCGGACTGCAACGCCGTGGGCATCTCGCCGCCGCCGGCCGTGCCCCTCTCCGAGTCGACGGAGTTTCGCCTCGGCATCGTCGACAGCCGCCGCGCCGACGCCCGCGTGCGCGTCGAGGTCACCGCGCGCACCTCCGAGGGCTCGGTCTTCACCACCGCCGCCGAGACCGAGTTCGTCGACGACAAGGTGTACGCCGTGCCCGTCGACCTCTCGCTGCAGTGCCAGAACTACGAGCCCTGCGCGTCGGGCTTCGTGTGCCGCGTGCCGCCCGGCACCTCGCAGGCCGCCTGCGGGAGCATCTACCGCACGCCGGGCACGCTCGGCACCTTCACCGTGCCGATGGCGATCACCGCGCACGACACCGTCGAGATGGGGCCCTGAGAGAGGGGCCGCTGCGCCGCGATCAACCGGCGGCGCAGCGGTGGGGAGGGGTCAGCGCAGGGTGGCGGTGCCGCCGGCGATCCAGTTCCACGACGAGCCGCGGGGGCACACCGTGGCGGTCGACTCGAGGCGGATCGTGGCCGTGCCCGCGGGCTGCGACGCGAAGGTGTACGAGCCGATGATGGTGCGGGGGTTCATGCCCGAGCCGCCCGCGAAGCCGTACGTGCCGACGGTGATGCCGTTGACGAGCACGTTCCACGAGAGGGCCTCACCGACGGCGCAGCCCGCCGTGAGGTCGCTCATCTGGAAGTTGAGGTCGAGGCGCGTGTACGCGGTCGTGCGGGTGAAGGCCTCCTGCACGAAATCGCCGCTCTGAAAGGCACGCCCTCTGCCGCCCGCGCCGAGCACGCCCGCGCCCGAGGGGCCGCCCACCGTCGCCGCCGTAGACGGGAAGGTGTGCGTGGTGATCGTCGCCGAGTCGGTCATCCACGTGGCGGGGCAGTAGCCCACGGTCTCGTTGCTCGTGGCGATGAACTGCGACGTGTACTCGTGGTGGAAGTACCAGCGGTTGCGCGTCGGCGAGACGGTGAACGAGCACATGTCCGACAGGTTGGTGAAGGTGCCCAGCGTGCTGGTGGCGCCGTCGGGGATGCGCGTGCGCACGATGGTGGTCGCGCTCTGCACGTAGTCGACGTAGAGCGAGCCGCCGAAGAACTCGGCGGTGCCCCAGTACGCCCAGTTCTCGCAGGGCGTGTGCGTGCCGAGGGTGACCGCGCCGAGGTCGACCACGATGCCCGAGGGCAGCGCGATGTGGTACGCGCGGGTGCCGTTGTGAATGATGAGCCGGTCGTAGCCGGAGAAGATGCCCACCGTCGAGCTGTAGGCGCCGCCGGTCGCCGTGATGGCCGACGAGAGGTCGATGCGCGCGCCCGTGAGCGCGCCCGTGGCGCCGTTCACTTCGAGCAGCGAGCTGATGGTGCCGCCGCCCTGGGGGAGCTCGGTGGTGCCGGTGCCGAGCACGTACACCGCGCCGGAGCGCAGGTTGCCGACGAAGCCGTCGACCACGCGGCCGATGGACGTGCCGCCCGAGAGGTCGGTGGCGCTGAAGCGCGCCGTCGCCGCGTCGCCCGTGTAGAACACGTTCGTGGGTGACACGGCGATGCCGCCCTTGTCGTCGCCCGTGAGGGGGTCGTGGGCGATCGCGGCGCAGCCCGTGGCGCCGAGCGACGTGACCTGAAACGCCGCGCCCGAGATGGTGTTGCACACGCCCGCGGCGCACACCTGGCCCGTGGCGCACGTGCGGCCGCAGGCGCCGCAGTTGGTGCGATCGAGCTGCAGGTTCACGCACGCGTTGGAGCACACGCTCTGACCCGACGGGCAGGCCTGCGCGCAGGCCGAGGCGGTGCACGTGACGCTGCCGCCGGTGGGGACGGTGCACGCGACGCCGCAGGCGCCGCAGTTGCCGACGTTGTTGGTGATGTTGGTCTCGCAGCCGTCGGCCGCGCTGCCGTTGCAGTTGGCGAAGCCCGTCGCGCAGGTGAGCCCGCAGGTGCTCGCGACGCAGGTGGCCGTCGAGTTCGACCCGCTGGCGCAGGCCGTACCGCACGCGCCGCAGTTGGAGACCGACGTGGCGAGCGCGGCCTCGCAGCCGTTGGAGGCCGTGCCGTCGCAGTTGCCGAAGCCTCGCGAGCACGAGAGCCCGCAGGTGC
>CAIOSS010001379.1 GCA_903860995.1 uncultured delta proteobacterium
GTAGGCCTCGCCCGAGCGGCCCCGCGCGAGCCGCGCCTGCCCGAGGTTGGCGAGGCACAGGCCGCTGCGTTCGTTGACCGCCACGCAGCTCGCCGCCAGCGACTCGTCGCTGCGCCACTCCGCCGTGCGCCGCACCGTCAGCCACCCCAGCATCGCGGCCCACAGCACCAGCGCGGCGAGCGCCATGCGGCGCGGGCCGGGCCGGTCGAGCGAGGCGGAGCGCTCCACCACGACGAAGAGGAAGGCCGCCGAGGGTCACGGCGCCGAGGGCGAAGAGGGGATCGGGACGAGCCGACGGGAGCATCACCGAGAGGCCGTAGTCGGGGAGCAGCTCGAAGGGCGCGAGCAGCAGGGAGGTCGCGTGGCCGAGCAGCCGGACGGCGGTGACCTTCTGCTCGATCCACGGCGCGCTCACGAGGGGGTTGCTCGACGCCGAGAGCTGGTAGCCCTGGAGGGATCCCTCGACCATCCGGCGCGCCGCCACGGCCGCCGCGGCGCAGGCGACGAGGGCGACGTAGCGGGGGACGAGGCCGCGCCGCGCGCGCGGACGGATCAGCGCGTCGCCCGCGGCGAGGACGGCCAGCAGCAGCACCGCGCTCTCCTTGCTGAGGAGCGCGGCCGCCAGCGGCGCCGACGCGCGGCGGGCTGACGCGTGGGCGTGGCAGACGCCGACCGCGCAGAGGGTGAGGAGCAGCTCCGCGCGCCCGACGAGCGACACCACGGCCTCGGTGTGGAGCGCGTGGACGCCGAAGAGCGCCGCGAAGAGGGCGGCGGCCCGCGGCCGGCGGGTGAGCCGCTGGAACGACCACCCGAGCGCCGCGGTCACGGCGGCGTGCAGGAGCACGTTGGTGAGGTGGAAGACCCACGGAGCGCCGCCGCCCAGGGCCCAGTCGAGCGGGAAGGTCAGGGTGACCAGCGGCCGCCAGTTGCCGATGCTGAGCACCTGCGACCGGTGGAACCCGAACCAGTCGCGCACGAACACCTCCCCCCACGGGACGCGCCCGGTCACCACCGCGTTGCGGACGATGACGTAGGTGTCGTCGAGGACGAAGCCGTCGCGCAGCGCACCGAGGTGCACCGCCACCGACAGCAGCACCGCGAGCGGCAGCAGGAGTCGATCGCGCGGCGTGACACCATCCGGGGCCGGCGGGAGGGCTGTCCGGGAGGGCTCCACGGGGCGCGCGATCCAACGGGGCCGCGCGCTCGGGTGTCAAGGCCGCGAGAGCGCTGCGGTTTGCCCGCGAGGCCTCGCCCGTGAGACCAGTTGTCGCCCATGACCACGGCCTACTATTGCATCCTCCTCGCGGGCCTCCTCCCCTACGCCGCCACCCTCACCGCGAAGGCGGGCGTGAAGTTCGACAACAACCACCCCCGCGACTGGCTCGCGAAGCAGGAGGGGTGGCGACGCCGGGCCAACGCCGCGCAGAGCAACGGCTTCGAGGCCTTCCCCCTCTTCGCGGCGGCGGTGATCGTGGCGCACCTCACGCACGCGCCGCAGGGCCGCGTCGACCTGCTCGCGATGGTCTTCATCGCCGCGCGGGTGGCCTTCCTCGGCGCCTACCTCGCGGACGTCGCCCCGCTGCGCAGCATCGTGTGGTTGCTCGGCCTCGTGTGCTCCGTCGCATTGTTCTTCCAGGGCGCTTGAGCATCGGCCCCGGGGCGCCGTAGCCGCACGCGTCGCAGAGCCAGAGGCTGAAGCCCCCCCTGCGGGATCGAGCGCCCCAGGGAGAAGCGCCCCGTCGACTGCTCCTGGTGGGTCACCACCGGGAACAACGTACCCGCCGCGGACTCTCCGGGGACGCGGAAGGTGTCGATCACCCAGAGCCTCCGGCCGCTGCACTTCGGGCACCGCGAGAGGCGCCGTGCTGCTGCGCTGAGCGAGGCTTGCCCGACCGGCGGGTCCCGCGCGATGCTCGCGGCATGGGCGAACCTGCGGTGACCCTCCCGGATTTCGAGACGCTCTACCGCCAGATCCAGGCACTACCCGAGGGCGTGACCGGAGAGATCCTCGACCCCGGAGTGCTCCATACGATGGGACGTCCAGGGAAGGGACACCGGCGTGGTCAGCGGCAGATGCTCAAGACGCTCCGCGGCGTCGACGCCAACGAGGGCGGCACCGGCTGGTGGATCGAGGTCGAGGCCGAGGTGCGCTTCGGTCCGCGGCTGCTGGTGCCAGACCTCAGCGGGTGGCGCGTCGAACGTGTGCCCGAGATCCCGGACGAGAACCCGCTGACCATTGTTCCGGACTGGTGTTGCGAGGTGCTGTCGCCCGGGAGCACGGCGCGCGTCGATCGGCTGCAGAAGCTCCCGCGCTACCTCGCGGCGGGTGTCGGGCACGTGTGGCTGGTCGATCCGATGCTGCGGCTCGTCGAGGTGTACACGGGTCGCGATGGGGTGCCGGTGCGCGTCGCGGCGGGCGGCGACACCGAGGTGCTCCCGCTGCCGCCCTTCGAGGGGACGTTCGATCTGGCGCCGTGGTGGCTGCCGTCGACCGAGGGCTGACTCTTCGACTTCTTCGGTTCGGCCGTGCTCTCGAACAACGCCGCGGAGAGCCCCTTCGCCCGGTCGTACTCGGCCGCGCGCGCGCCCCGAGCCGCTCCATGCGCCGCGAGGTTCGTCACCGCGTCCCGAAGGCCGCGGCCGAAGGAGGGCCGTGGCGCGTGCGGTCCGGGGGCCCCCCCCCGCGCCGTCGGTGTCGCCCCGGAAGGGGGGAGTGGTCGCGACGGGTGGCGCACGAAGGCGCCGGGGTCGCTGAAGCGCGCGTCGAGCGCCGGGTCCGGAGCGCCCGGCACCAGCGAGGCAGGAACGCCAGCGACAGCGCCAGCAGCTTCGCCAGCAGGCCGGGACGCGCGGTGCCTCGACGGCCGAGCGCGGCGAGCGTTCCGGCGGCCACCACGTCCGGCGCCTGCGCGGACGACATGGTCGTGGACGCCCGCGCCGCGAAGCCGCGGTGCACCGGACCGGGCGCGGACGCGAGCCCGGCGTTGCCCGCGCGCTCCGCCGCGAGGCGCCAGTCCGTCGCCATGTTGCCGTCGCCCCAGGTGGCCGCGCCGTGCGGCTCGTTGTGGAGGTCGACGCCGATCACCGTCGGGTCGTCGCGGTAGCGCCGCGCGAGCGTGATCCAGTCGCGAATCCAGCGCGCCTCGTCGTACGCGCCGGTGTACCAGAGCTCGGACCGGGCGTTGGCGTCGGGCCGGTGCCGATCGAGGATGATCCGGAGCCCGCGGGTTCGCGCGCCGGCGACGAGCCAGTCGAGCACCTCGACGGCGCTGAGCCCGCGAAGGTCGGGGTTCTGCCCGAAGTCGATGCCGTTGGGGGTGATGCCCGCGTCGAGCGTCTGGTTGCACCAGGGGACGCGGATGACGTTGTAGCCGAGCGCCCGCACCTGATCGAGCATCGAGGTCATGGAGCGCTGCCAGATGCCGTGCGGCGCGTAGTTCGATGTCTCGAAGCCGAACCACGAGAGCCCCGTGAGCCGCACCGTGCGCCCGGTCGCGTCGACGATCGAACTGCCCTGAGTGTGCAGGAAGCCCGGTCGCGTCGACGAGCCGGGCGCGTCGGAGGGGGGCACATCGGGCGCGCCGCCGGCGACGGAGTATCGCGTCGTTGCGACGGCGCGCGGCGTGTGAGACTCCGTGCGTGCGCACGCCGGGTCGACGACGAGCCGCGCGCGCACTGGAGTCGTAGGGAGAACCGATGAAGCAATCCGCCGCCGAGCGCCCGGACCCGTCGTACCACCGCAAGGCCGCCATCGCGCGCGGCGGGGCGCTCGAGCACACCGGCGAGGTGCGCGTCGCGCCGATCCCGGACTTCGACCTCGACCGCACGATCTTCAAGACCCTCGAAGGGGCCGCCGCGCGCTACGTGGTGCGCGCCCGCGTGGGGAAGGAGGCACGCTGGAACCCCGACGCCGCCCGCGCGGTGCAGTCCGAGTACGACGCTGCCTGCGCCGCGCACCCGCTGCCCGAGGTGAGCCCGGCGCTCACGCGCTTCCTCGTCGACGAGTGCGACTTCGACGTCGAGCACGCGGACGGGTCGTTCCTCGATCACCTGTACTTCTGCTTCGAGTACGCGGTGCAGCACTACCCCCAGCGGTCGCCGCTGGTGATGCTGCTTCACTCGATCCTGGGCACGGGCACCAACACCTTCGCCATGCCCGCGGAGAAGATCCCCGCGCTGCGGCCGCTCATGAGCCCCTTCGAGTGGACCCACACGCAGGCCTTCCCCTCGGTGCTCCGGCTCCTCTACGCGGGCTCGCTGCGCCAGGCGCTGCGGGAGAACCTCCACCGCGCGGGTGACCTTCGCGCGATCCGCCTCCATCGCGTGATCGACAACGCGCCCATCGAGCTGTCCGGCGAGGACCTCTGGATCGCGCTCAACTACCAGCTCATCCACCTCGTGGATTT
This sequence comes from uncultured delta proteobacterium, assembly GCA_903860995.1. GTDB lineage: Bacteria > Myxococcota_A > Polyangia > Polyangiales > SCUS01. The sequence goes on from CAIOSS010001379.1 coordinate 4,407, forward strand.
CCTCCCGGTGGCCAACTGGGGCGCGCACCAGAACGACACGTCGTTCATCCTCTTCCGCGACCTGTATGACCTGCTCGATCGGGCGGGGCAGCGCGAGGCGGTGGTGCGCTACACGCCAGACGCCGGGCCGCGGCGCCTCCACGGCGAGCGGCTCGGGTTCGGCGCGTGGCTCACCACGCTCATCCCGGTGCGCGCGAGCGAGCAGATGGCCGCGCGGTCGGTCAGGCGGTACTCCGAGCGCATCGGCCACTCGCTCGACTACACGCTCACCTGGGCGTAGCGCCGCGAGGGCGACGCGACCTGCCGCGCGGCGCATCGTCGACGACCTGAAGGGGATGTTCCGCGCGCCGTAGCTGGCGCGGGATCGGCGACGTCAGGTCCCGGGGCGCACGTCGACGATGGCGCCGGCGAGCGCGCGCGCGCGGGCCGTGCCTCTGGCGGTTCATTGCGGGTCGCGAGACGCTCCGGCCCGATGAACGCATCCACCCCGCCGGTCACCGCTTCCCCGCGTCGCGCACCTGGCCCTCCGGGGCGCTGGGGTCTGCGCAACCTCGCGAGCTTCGCGCGCGACCAGCTCGGGCTGCTGCGCCATGTCGCCGACGAGTATGGCGACGTGGCCCGCCTCGAGCTGCTCGGCAAGACGTACTTCCTCGTCTCGCACCCCGACGACGTCGAGGCGGTGCTCGTCAAGCACGCGCGGGTGATGCTGCGCGACGGCCACTCGGTGATCCTCGAGCGCGCCCTCGGCAAGGGGCTGCTCACGAGCGAAGGCGACCTCTGGAAGTACCAGCGCAAGCTGATGGCGCAGGCGTTCGTGCCGCGGCGCATCCAGTCGTACGGGGCGGCGATGGCGAGCGTGACCGCGGCGGGCCTGGGCTCGTGGCGCGACGGCGCGGCGATCAACCTCCACCAGGAGATGTCGCGGCTCACGATGGAGGTCGTGGCCGACGTGCTCTTCGGGTCGGGCCTCACGCCCGCCGACATCGAGCTCGTGCGCGACTCGATGGAGACCGTGAACGAGTTCTTCGCCAACAGCCCCGAGGCGATCACGCTGCTGCCCGCGTGGGTGCCGACGCCGCGCAACCGGCGCGTGACGGCGGCGGTGGCGCGCCTCGACGAGCTCATCTTCCGCATCATCGCGCGGCGGCGCGCGGGGGAGGCCCGCGAAGACCTCCTCGGCACGCTGCTCGCGGCGCAGGACGACGACGGCGCGCGCATGAGCGACCGGCAGCTGCGCGACGAGGCGATGACGCTCTTCCTCGCGGGGCACGAGACGACGGCGCTCGCGCTGGCGCACACGCTCTACCTGCTGAGCACGCACCCGGAGGTCGAGCGGCGCCTCCACGCCGAGCTCGCCGCGGTGGTCGGCGACCGGCTGCCGACCGCCGACGACGTGCGCGCGCTGCCGTACGCCGAGCGCGTACTCAAGGAGTCGATGCGGCTGTATCCGCCGGCGTGA
>CAIOSS010001380.1 GCA_903860995.1 uncultured delta proteobacterium
CCCCGACGTCGCCAGAAGCTCCGTGTCGAGGCGCGGCGACTCCAGCCCGATGCGCGCCTCCGCCGCCGGAAACACCGCCCGCGCCGGGGGCTGGAACGAGCAGTTCCCCTGTCCGTCAGTCGTCTGCACCGAAAGGTCGCAGCGCGCGTCGGGGTAACACTGCCCCTCGATGGGGGCCTCCGGGTCGCAGCGCCCCGACGGCGGCACGCACTGGTTCGCGAAGGCCGTCCCGACCCGGCCGCACACCTCGTTGAAGGCGACACATTGCGCCGTGCGATCACACGGCTGCCGGGTCGCGGGCGCGGCGCCCGAGTCCTGGGGCTTCAAGTTCACCACCGCACCATCGCTGTTGGCGCACGCATGCAGCACCGTCGCCGCGAGGCCCGTGAGCGTGAGGGACAGCAGCAGCCCGATGGTGCGTCGTGAGGGAGGGGTCATGGGTCTACTCCAAGTCCGATGAGCAGACCGAGTTGCAGGAGGGATGCCGACTCCGTGGAGACGGGCGCCGCCCCCAGGTAGCTGAACTGCCTCCCGCGCGACCCGACCGACGGCAGCCACAGGGCGCGCAGGCCCGCGAAGACCGTCCACGGGCCCGCGAAGCGCACGCTGGCGAGCACGTCGCCCATCAGCCCGAGCCGCGACGAGGCCTCCGAGAGCAGGGCGTTGTTGTCACGGCGCTCCTCGGTGCGGGCGGCGAGCACCCCGGAGAGGATGCCCGTCAGCCGCAGCCGGTCGCCTGTGCCGCCAGGGGCCACCGTGACTCCGGCGCCCAGCTCCAGGAGCCCGTAGTTGGCGCGGGTGTCGCCGTCGGGGACAACGCGGGTGGTGGGCCCGACGAGCTCGGTCTCGCGGCGGTAGCTGCCGTACGCCGCCCCGAGGTGCACGAGGCCGCGGAGGCAGGTGTCGCCCAGGGGGCAGGTGTCGCCGGTGGTCTCGCTGCGCGTCGGGACGTCCACGGCGATCATCGCCCCGGGGCCGTCGCCGTGGAGCACCCCGATGAGCGCGCCGAGGCGGAGCGAGACGCCGCCGAGGAGGTGACCGGGGTAGCGCGCGTGCACGTCGATGCTGCGCGCGGGATCGGTCATGGAGACGGTCATCGGGGCGAGGCCGAAGCCGGGGGTGCGCGCGGTGAGCCCGACGGCGCCCGGGTCGGCGGCGAGGGAGAGCACGCACCAGTGCGATCCGCGTGCGGGGTGCTCTCCAGCGCAGGTTCCGCGGACGACCTCGACCTCGCGCTCGCTGCGGGCGTCGGGGCGCAGCTCGACCTCGCGGAGGCCGAGGGGTGTGATCTCCCGGCGGGTGTCGGCCCGCTCGACCTCGGCGGAGAGCGACACGTCCCGGGCGCGCGGCAGCAGGGTGATGCGCACCTGGCGGGCGGCGGTCCCGGCGGCGGGGAGCCGGGCCTCGCAGCCGAAGTAGCGGCGCGAGCCGAGGCCGTCGACGCGCACGGTGTACTCGCCCGCGGCGGGGAGCGCGATGAAGCGCCGGATGGGCGCGCCGGCCTCGTCGTCCTCGCGGACGCGGGTGGGCAGCGCGCCGTCGGGGCCGTAGGCGACGGGGACGAGCGCGCCGACGTCGCCGGGCGAGAGCCGCTCGCCGGAGAGCCCGTCGACGTAGTCGAAGACGTGCTCGGTGCCCGTGGCGCTCTGCGCCTCGGCGCTCACGGGCGCGAGGACGCGCGCCGACGGATCGGTGGCGGGGACGAGCTCGATGGCGCAGTGGAGCTGGGCGAGGAGGATGAGCACGGCGACGGACGGGAAGGTATCATCGGCCCGGTCGCATCGGGAGACCGGGTGATTGACCCCTCAGGGGGCAACGGGTGTATTCGCGCCCCCTGTGGTTCCCCCCATGATGAACGACCTCTTCGCCCCCTGGCGCGACGCCTGGACGCTGCACCTCGACGACGACCTCGTGGTGGTCGACAAGCCCGTGGGCGTCTCCACGCACGCCCCCGACCCCGTGCGCCGCGACGACGCCGTCAGCCGCCTCAAGACCTGGCTCTCCGCCCGCGACGGCGTCGCCGAGTCCGCCGTGTACCTCGGCGTGCACCAGCGGCTCGACCGTGACACCTCCGGCGTCCTGCTCTTCGCGCGCCGCAAGGAGGCCAACAAGTCCATCGCGGCGGCCTTCGAGGGTCGCGCGGCCAAGAAGCGCTACCTCGCCGTGGTGAGCCCCGCCCCCCGCACCGACGGCGGAACCCTCGACGACCTCCTCGTCCCCGCCGACGACGGCAAGATGCAGGTCGTCACGGCCAACCCCCGGCACCCCCCGCCGAAGGGCGCGCAGCGGGCCGTCACCCGCTGGACACTGGTCTCGCGCCACGGCAACCGCGCCCTCGTCTCCCTCGAACCCGAGACCGGGCGCACCCACCAGCTCCGCGTCCAGCTCGCGGCGATGGGGACGCCCATCGAGGGCGATCCCCTCTACGGGAAGCCCTCCGCGGCGCCGCGGCTGATGCTGCACGCGCTCTCCCTCACGCTGCCGCACCCCACCGCCGGCCGCCCGGTGACCTTCACCGCCGAGGCCCCGAAGGAGCTCCTCGCCTGGGCGAAGGGCGAAGCCGACCCGCGCAGCCTCGACGAGCGCCTGCTCGCCGCCGCCGACCAGCGCTGGGACCTCGCCCGCGACCCCGACACCACCGCCTTCCGCCTCGCCCACGACGGCGACGGCTTCGCCTCGACCCCCATCGACGTGTACGGCGAGTGGGCCCTGGTGCACTGCTACGACGCCGCCCTCGACGAGGCCCTCACCGGCGCGCTGCTCGTCGGGGGAATGCGCGGCGTGTACGTCAAGCACCGCCCGAAGCAGGGCAACACGGTGGTCGACACGCGGAAGGAGTCGCTCGCGCCGAAGCACGCCGTGAGCGGCGAGGACGCCCCGGAGCCCATGACGGTGCGAGAGCACGGACTGCGCTACGAGGTGCACCTCGGCGACGGGCTCTCCACGGGCATCTTCCTCGACCAGCGGGAGAACCGCCGCCGCGTGCGCGAGCTGGCGAAGGGCCAACGGGTGCTCAACCTCTTCGCGTACACGGGGGCCTTCACCGTGGCCGCGGCCGCGGGCGGGGCGTCGCAGACCGTGACCGTGGACGTGTCGGCGACGGTGATCGCGTGGGCCCAGCGCAACCTGGAGCTCAACGAACTCTCCGGGGCGAAGCACAGCTTCGTGACGAGCGATGTCTTCCCGTGGATGGAGGCGGCGAAGGCGCGGAAGCAGGTGTTCGACCTGGTGCTGCTCGACCCGCCGAGCTACGCGACGACCCGGGACAGCCGCTTCTCGGCGGCGTCGGACTACCCGAAGCTCGCCGCGCTGGCGATGTCCCTGGTGGCGCCGGGCGGACGGCTGCTCGCGTGCACCAACCACCAGGAGATCGCGCGGATGAAGTTCCGCCGGTGGCTGTACGAGTCGGCGCGGGCTGTGGGCCGGGAGGTGACGCAGGCGAAGGACCTCCCGACGCCCATCGACTTCCCCCCGCCTGCAGACGGCCACGCGCACCTGAAGTCGGTGCTGGTGACATTGAAGTAGGCCCTCATCGCAGGTGAGCGGACGGGACGAGGGGAGCGCCCCACCCCGCGCCTGCGATCACCCGGCCGCCGCCCTCCGAGGGGAGCACCCACCCACGCGCGGTGCGTCGGCGCGCGTCGGGAGGAGAACCGCAAGGGTCGCAAGGGTCGCAAGGGAGAGACGGGCTGGGCACCCCGTCGCCACGTGGGTCCGTCGGCGCGTCGGTCGCTGGAGCTGCCACCGCAAGGCTGTAGGTGGCTCGTTCGAGACTGCCTGTCGGACACCTACGCCCACCCGTCGAGTGCAGAGCGCTCGACGCTCGTACCGAGAGCCCGGCGCGGGCCGGGCGCCTGTCCGCCCAGCCCGTCTCACCCATGCGCCCCATGC
>CAIOSS010001381.1 GCA_903860995.1 uncultured delta proteobacterium
AGGTGTGGAGCTGGTCATGGGTTGGGGCACCGTCGGGTGGTGAAGATGAGCGAGAAGGGCTGCGTGATGACGGCGCGGCGCCCGCATCCGTCGATGGCGGCGTACTCCACGCGCCAGGTGCCTCGGAGGCCGAAGACGGACAGCGCCGGCGCGCCCGTCGAGGGCCCGCCGACCTGGCGGCGGAAGCGGTACGGCGCAGCGTTGAGCGTGGCGGGCGGCGGGGCCTCGAGGCCGTCGGGGGTGAGCCAGCGCGCGCTGACGGAGCGCACGCCCGCGGGCGAGGAGGCCGCCGCGACGAAGTCGAAGAAGACCGCCTGACCGGACTCCGTGCAGGTCTCGATGACCTGGTCGGGTGTCGGGGAGGTGACCGTGAGGGAGGGGCCCGCGCCCACGCAGCCTGCATCGGGCGGGGGCACATCCCGCGGGACGTCGGCGCCGACGTCGACGGGTCGGTCGGCGGGCGCGTCCACGGCGGGCTGATCGGCAGGGACGTCGAGGGCGCCGCGATCGGTCGCGACATCGAGCGCGCCCCGATCGGCGGGCACATCCACGGCGGAGGGCACATCCACGGCGGAGGGCACATCCACGGCGGGCCGGTCGGCGGGCACATCCACGGCGGAGGGCACGTCGAGCGGGCGAGCATCGAGCGACGCGACGTCGGCGACCGTGGCGTCCACCGCGGGCACGTCGGGACGCCCCGCGTCGTCAGCGGGGCGATCGACCCCCGGAGCGCCCGCTTCGGTCAGCACATCGGGGCCCAGGGCACCGAGGTCTCCCGGGGCCGCATCGCCCGGGCCGGCGTCGCCCGAAGCGCCATCCGTGGCCATGGACCGGTCATCGGGGCTCCCATCGAGCGGCGGTGCGACGTCGGCGCCCTCCATCCCGACATCTCCCCGCTCATCATCGATGACGGGAGCGCCGTCTCCCCCGCAGGCGCCGAGCGCGCCCGCCAGCAGGACGGCAATGAATCGAATCGACATGGACATTCTTCTCCGGGCAACGGGGGGATCGAAGCTACCAGCAACGCGCATGCCCTCTCGCTGGTATTCAAGGCCTTCATGTGGTCGAAGCTCGGCGCTTGCACTCCGACGAAGCCGCGCTCGTACGCGCTCTGGCAGGAGAGGTGGGCCATGGCTGAGGCGCCGTGATGACGGCGGGAACGATCGTGCCATGAAGGATGACTGGAAAGTTCCTTACGTTGTGTACACGGCGGGTGTGCGATTGGTGCACAGCTGTGTACCCACAGGGCAGGGCGCTGGGGTCATCACGGCCGCACGTCGCGCCGCGCCGTCGCCCCTCTAGCGACACCGGCATACGCTGTGCCCCGCGCGCGGGCTCGCAGGCCCTCGGAACATCGCGCGGCGATGGTATGCTCCGGTCGCTTGGACCAGCACCGCACCGATACCTCGGCCTTCATGCTCGCGAACGACGACTGCGTCGCCAGCGCGCGCCTGCTCGTGGAAGAGCCGGGGCGCCCGGCCCGGATGGTCGTGCTCCCGGTGCGGGACGATGTCCGCATCGGGCGGGCCGAGTTCGCGGAGATCTCGCTGGAGGACCACCGGGCGTCGCGGCTGCACGCCATGCTGTCCTTCGACGGGCGCTCGGTCACGCTGCGCGACGAGTCGAGCAGCAACGGCACCTTCGTCGGCGGGGTGCGGGTGCGCGGCGTCCAGCGCGTGGACGACGGCGACGTGATCCAGGTCGGGACGTCGCGCATCACGGTGCTGCTCACGCTGCGGGGCGCGTCGCGTCCGCAGGCCACGGGGCCCGGCGCGCCGCCCGAGGAGGTGATCGCCGTCGACCCGATCACCGTCGAGCTCTTCGCCCTCGTCCGCCGGCTCGCCGCGAGCGACCTCGCGGTGCTCATCGAGGGCGAGACCGGGAGCGGCAAGGAGCTCGTCGCCCGGGCCCTGCACGGGCACTCGTCGCGGGCGCGTCGACCCTTCGTGGCCATCAACTGCGCCTCGCTGACGGAGTCGCTCGCCGCGAGTGCGCTCTTCGGCCACGAGCGCGGGAGCTTCACCAGCGCCGACGCCCGCAAGATCGGGGTCTTCGAGAGCGCCGACGGGGGCACGCTCCTGCTCGACGAGGTGGGGGAGCTGTCGCCGGCCAACCAGGCGCTGCTGCTGCGCGTGCTCCAGGAGCGGGCGATCTGTCGGGTCGGCTCGACGCGGCTGATCCCCGTCGACGTGCGGGTGGTGGCGGCGACCAACCGCGACCTCGCGCTCGACGTCGCCCTCGGGCGCTTCCGCCAGGATCTCTACTTCCGGCTCAACGGCGTGACGGTGGTCTCGCCCGCCCTGCGCACGCGGCCCCGGGACATCCTCCCGATGGTCGAGCAGATCCTCGCGGGGCGCGACCGGGCGTGGCGCCTGGGGCCCGGCGTCGGCGCGGTGCTCGAGGCCTACCCCTGGCCGGGCAACGTGCGCGAGCTGCGCAACGTCATCGAGCGCGGTATCGCGCTGGCCGAGCGCGACGAGATCCGCCTGGAGCATCTGCGGCTGACCCCGGTCGAGCGACCGGAGGGGGCGCCTGGCGCGGACGACACCTCCCCCTTCCGTTCGCAGGTCGAGGAGACCGAGCGTCGCGCGATCATCACGGCGCTCGCCGACACCGGGGGCAACCAGTCGCGCGCCGCGCGGGAGCTCGGCATCTCGCGGCGCTGCCTCATCACCCGCATGGAGCGCTTCGGCCTGAAGCCAAAGCCCGTGAGCCGCCATGAAGCGTAGCCCCACGAACGCGTCCCTCACGCTCGCCGCCGGGCTCCTCCTCGCGGGCTGCTCGCTCGGGCTGGACTTCAGCCCGGGAGTCCTCCTTCCCTCCCTCGACGCCGGCCGCTCGGACCTCGGCCCGGACGCGGTCACGCACGACGCCCCGGCGGCCGACCTCGGCTGCGTCGCCTCGCCGTGCCCCTGCGCGGCCGGTCGAGGGGACTGCGACCAGCGCCCGTCGAACGGCTGCGAGACCGACCTGCTCACCGAGACCGGGCACTGCGGCGCCTGCGGTCGGGACTGCCCCGCGTCGGAGACCTGCGTCGACGGCGGGTGCGTGCGCCCGCGCTGCCGCGCGCCCGAGGTCGAGTGCGGTATGGTGTGCGTCGGCCTCCGGGAGGACTCGCGCCACTGCGGGGCCTGTGGGGCGGCCTGCGGGCCGGCGGCGCCCCGGTGCTGCGGGGGGGTGTGCACCAGCGCCCCGCGGTGTCCGTGAGGGCAGGGTGGTGATCGAGGTCGGCGCCGAGCTCGGGGGTCGCTACCGCATCGTGCGGCTGCTCGGCGAGGGCGGGATGGGCGCGGTCTACGAGGCGGAGCACACCACGGTGGGGCGCCGGGTCGCCATCAAGGTGCTGCACGACCACGTCGCCCGGCTGGCCGACGCCGTGATGCGATTCTCCCGGGAGGCCCGCGCGGCCGCGGAGATCGGGCACCCGAGCATCGTCGAGATCTCGGACACGGGCGTGTACCGTGGGCTGCCGTTCCTGGTGATGGAGCTGCTGCACGGCGAGACGCTCGCCGATCGGCTGTCGCGCCCAGAGGCGGTGTCGCCGGTGGAGAGCTGCCGGATCATCGGGCACGTGCTGTCGGCCCTCGCGTCGGCCCACGCGAAGGGGATCATCCACCGCGACCTGAAGCCCGAGAACGTGTACCTCGTCGCGGGGGATGGCCGGTCGCCGGTGAAGCTCCTGGACTTCGGGATCTCGAAGTTCCGGCGGAGCGGGCAGACGCTCCAGCAGACCACGCAGGAGGGCATCCCCATCGGGACGCCGGCGTACATGGCCCCGGAGCAGTGGATGGGGCGCAAGGACATCGACGGCCGCGCGGACATCTTCGCGGTCGGCGTGATGCTCTACGAGCTCCTCACGGGGTGCCTTCCCTACGAAGGGGCCAACCAGAGCGAGCTGTTCCTGGAGATCGTGCGGGGCAGCAACACGCCCGAGGCGCCCAGCAGCCTGGAGCGGGAGCTTCCCGCGGCGCTCGATCGGGTGGTGCTCCGCGCGCTCGACCGCGAGCGCGACGGGCGCTTCCCCTCCGCCGCGGAGTTCCTCGACGCGCTCCGCCCCTTCGGCGCCGACGCGGTCGTCACCGTCGACCGGCTGATCCCCGACGGCGTCGACGAGCCCGACGGCTTCGCGACGCCCCGCACCCTGCGCAGCGCCGTCACGTACGTCCCGCGGCTGCGGGTCCTGCGGGCGGAGACCCTGGGCGTCGCCGTGGTGGTATTCCTCGCGCTGGGCGGCCTCGGCTGGGGGCTGACACACGCCGCGCGGCGCTCGCCCACGACCACGCCCACGCCCGCGACCGCAGGGACCACCCCGCAGCGGACGCAGGCCGCGCCGGTCGTCGCCCCGGTCGCCTCACCGGTCGCTCCGGCCGTCGCGGCGTCGCCGGGACCGACGCCCGCCGTGGCGGCCGATCCGATCGGCAGTGAGCCCCCGCCGCGCGCCGCCCGGACCCATCACGGCCACCACCTGCACACCCGGTCGAGGCCGTCGCGGTCCCCGCACGCGCCGCGTTCCGAGGCGCCGGGCGTCGATCGGCTGCCGGTGTCCCAGGAGTTCAAGCCGTGACGGCGCGCCACCTCGCCGCGGCGATGCTCGGCGCGCTGCTGTACGTCCACCCGGCGTGGTCCCAGGACGCCGCGTCGACCGCCGAGGCCCGCGTCCACTTCGACCGCGCGATCGTACTGTTCGAGTCGGGCAACGCCAGCGGGGCGCTCGCGGAGTTCCAGCGCGCCCACGACCTGAGCGGGCGCGCGTCGGTGCTCTACAACATCGGCGCGACCTACCAGGCGCTGCACGACTACCCGCAAGCCATCGAGGTGCTGCGGCGGTTCCTGGCCGAGGGCGACGGTCGCTCCACCCCCAACGCGAGCTCGCGCAGCGCGCCTTGCGGCAGATGGAGCCCCTCGTGGCGCGGCTCCGGCTCGTCCGCTCCCCCGCCGACGCCGAGGTGAGCGTGGCCGGTCGGACGCTGACCGGCGACGCGGTGACCGTCGGACCCGGGACGCACACCCTCTCCGCGACCGCGGCGGGCTACGCGCTCCAGCAGGTCCAGGTGACGGTGGTGTCCGGGGACGACCGCGAGGTGCGCTTCTCCCTGTCGCCCGTGGTGCCCGTGGTGCCCGTGGTGCCCGTGGTGGTGCCCGACGCCCCTGGCGCCCGGCCGCCGCCGGTTGCGCCCGGCGCCTCCCCGGGGCGCACGGCGTTCTGGTCGATGGTGATCACCGGCGGCGCCCTGGGCCTCGGGGCGACCATCACCGGCGGCGTCGCGATCGCCACGCAGTACGACTACGCCTCGCGGCGCGTCGACGACCCCACGGCGCCAGCGATCGCCAGCCGGGGAGAGGCGCTCGCGCTGGCGGCCGACCTGCTCGCGCTCGGCGCGCTCGGGGCGGGCGCCGCGGCGGTGGTGTTCGGGCTGCAATCGCGTGCGCGACCGACGACCCCTCCCGTCCACGTGATGATCGAGCCCAGCCGCGGCGGCCTGTCGGTGGTGGGATGCGGCTCGTTCTGAGCCGGCGGCCCGGCGAGGGCAGCGGCGGGCGCGGGCGGTGAGCCGCCGTGATCGCCTCGTCGCGCTCGGGCAGTGGGTGCTGCTCGGCGCGCTGGTCGGCCTGGCCTGCGGGGGGTCGTCGGCGCTGTTCCTGATCCTGCTCGATCGGGTGACCACCTTCCGCCTGCGCCACGAGGCCATCGTCTACACGCTGCCGCTGGCGGGCCTCGCCGTGGGCTGGGTCTACGAGCGCTTCGGCCGGAGCATCAAAGGGGGCAACAACCTCGTCCTCGACACCCTCCACGACGGCGGGCCGGAGATCCCGCTGCGCATGGCCCCGATGGTCCTCGCGGGCACGCTGCTCACGCACCTCTTCGGCGGCAGCGCGGGCCGCGAGGGCACCGCCGTGCAGATGGGCGCGAGCCTCGCCGACGCCCTGTCGCACCGGCTCAAGCTCCCGCCGCACACCCGCCGGCAGCTGCTCGCGGCGGGCGTCGCGGGGGGCTTCGGCGCCGTCTTCGGGACGCCCCTCGCGGGCACCCTCTTCGGCCTGGAGTTCATCGTGCTCGGGCAGATCGAGTACCACGCGCTCGTGCCCGCCCTGGCGGCGGCGCTGGTCGGCGACATGACCACCCGCGCGCTCGGCGTCGACCACACCCGCTACCCGCAGGCGCCGCACCTCGCGCTCACGCTCCCGCTGCTGGCGAAGTGGGCGGTGTTCGGGGTCTGCATGGCCGCGGCGACGGTGGCCTTCATCGAGCTCACGCACTTCCTGAAGAAGCAGGGCGAGCGCTTCGTGCCGCGGCTCCCGGTGCGGATGTTCCTCGGGGGCGTCGGGGTCGTCGGGCTGTGGCGCCTGGTCGGGACGAGCGACTACCTGGGCCTCGGCGTGCCCATGATCGCGCGCGCCTTCCACGACCCGCACCTCCCCGGGTACGTCTTCGCGCTGAAGCTCGTCTTCACCGCCGTCACCCTCGCCGCGGGCTTCCTCGGCGGCGAGGTCACGCCCCTCTTCTTCGTCGGCGCCGCCCTCGGGAGCTTGCTGGCGCGCCACCTCGGGGTGCCCATCGAGATGGGCGCGGGCATCGGCCTCGCGGCGGTGTTCGGCGCGGCGGCCAACGCGCCCCTCGCGCTGTCGATCATGGCCGTCGAGCTGCTGGGCGCCAACGCCTTCCCGCACGTGATGATCGTGTGCGTGCTGGCGTACGTGCTGTCGGGGCACCGGGGCATCTATCCGTCGCAGCGGCTGCTGCGCGGCAAAGGGGGCAATCCCTTCGCCCGCGCGGTGTCGCTCCGCGAGCTCTCCGACCGGGGCGCGCCCGCCGCGCTCCCGCCGCCGCCCGATCCGCCGGCGCCCTGAGGCGATGGGCTCACCGCGCGTCGAGCACCTCGCGCACCCGGAGGAAGGCCGCCGCGCCGCAGGAGCCCACATCGGGGCCGATGCTCACGCCGTCGATGGCCTCGCGGAACTCCCGCGGGAGGTTGTGGGGGCCGCGCCGTGCGCGAGGGTCTGGCCCGCCTCGTCGAAGAGCAGGATGGAGCACCGCATCCCGTCGGCCTGCACCTCGACCAGCCGCACGATGCTCTCGAGGATCGTCGGGAGGGCCGCGCCAGAGGCGGTCTGTTCTAGCACCCCGCACGGGGTCGCGGAGAACCCCTCGACCACCCCGTTCATACGCGGGATGGTATGCCCATGCGCGGTGTTGAGGGGCCGCCTGCCTTCCCGACGGTGGGCATCCGTCGTTCAGCCGAGGTCATCACCGCTCCCGCCGTGCACCGCGAAGACCAGCCGCAGGCCCACCGGGCCGCGCACCACGGGCGCCGCCAGCGCCTCGACCCTCGTGAGCACCCCGTCGATCGCGGCGGGCACCGGCGCCGGGCGCACGCCCAGGCTCACCGACGGCCGGCGGCGGGCGTCGAGCTGCACCTCCAGCCGCAGGTCGCAGCCCGGGGCGCGCGCGGCCCCCGCGACGTGATCGCCCACCGCCCGGCCGATCGCCGCGATGTACCGCGACAGCTCGCGCGACGACACCTCGCGCGCCGAGGAAGGGGACCTCGAAGGTGGTGAGCGCCCCGCCCCGGCGCGCGACCGCCGCCCACCAGCGAGGACGAATTCCTCGACGCGATTGCGCACCGCGGGCACGCGCAGGAAAGCGGCCGGCGGCGCCTGGAGATCGAGAACCAGAAGGCCCGCGACCACGTCGCCACGAAGGGCCTCGACCCCGACCAGTACGGCCGGGGCCCCGCGCACCCTTTGAGCGGCCTTGCTTGACACCTCGGGGGTGCGACGAGCATCGCATCTCCCGAGACCCACCGACATGTCCAACTCCGCCGAGCATCCCTACGCGTCCTTCATCCACGGCATCGAGAAGCCCGTGCGCTACCTCGGCGGCGAGCACGGCGCCGTGGTCAAGCCCTGGACGCCCGACATCGCGCGCATCGCCCTGGCCTTCCCCGACCTCTACGACATCGGGATGAGCCACCTCGGCTTCAAGATCCTCTACGGCATCTTCAACGGGCACCCGCGCCTCGCCGCC
>CAIOSS010001382.1 GCA_903860995.1 uncultured delta proteobacterium
AAGACCGCGGCGACCGGGCCCCCGCGCAGGCCTGCGCCGTTCTGCTCGAGCGCAACGGGCAGCTCTCCCACACGCCGCCCGCGACCTGGGCCTGCGCCACGCTGATGGGCCGCGACGCCGCCAGGAGACTCTTGAGGATAGGGTGCGCCATGGTCATTCAGGAATATCGACCAGCGGGGTAAACTCTTGAATGAAACGCTTGTATTACAGGAAATTTCTACATCGCAGCAGGTGTAGGTGACCGGCGCAGAGCGGGGCCTCGTCGCCCCCGCGGAGGGAGCGGCGAACATGGTTCGACGAGAGATCGAAAGAGGCGCCCGGCCGGGGGGGGCGGTCAGGGCGAGAGGATGGAACGGAGATTCTGGATGGCGCGGGCGTGGAGCTGCGAGACGCGCGACGCGGAGACCTCGTTGTCGGGCGTGAGGGCGTCGTCCTTCACGGGGGGCGCAGGCGCCATCGGGGTGATGTAGGTGATCAGAGCAGGACGTCATCGTCGGTCGCGTCGGCGGGCTTGACCCCGGCGTCGCTGGCATCGGCGGGGGCGCCTGCGTCGCCTGCGACGGGGCGTGGGAGGGCCGTCGCGCGGATGCGGTCGCAGACGGTCATGCCCGCGTGGCGTGCGCCTTCGTAGCAGAGCACGAACTCCGGCTCGGGCGTTCGTACGCCGTCGCCGCCGAGGAAGAACACCGTCGCCATGTGCGACCGGAGCAGCAGGTCGCCCTTCAGGGTCACCCGCTCGCTGCGCGCGAGGACGTCTTCGGAGACGGTCTGGGCGGCGAGCTGCACGGTGTACGTCGCGGGCAGGTCGGCCGCGCCGCGCCACGCGGTGTCGCAGTCGTAGCCGGCGCCACCGACCGGGGCGGTCTGCCCGTAGGGGATGTTGTTGGCGAAGAACACGTTGACGAAGGGCACCGGGCTCGACGGGGGAAGGCTGTAGTTGATGGAGAGGTTCACCCGCTCGGCGGAGGCGCCGAACGCGGCGTGTACCGCCCGCACGTCGAGGGTGCTGGTAGGGCAGATGGTGCAGGTCTGGTCGCTGAGCAGCCCGAGGAGCCCGAACACCCGCCCGTCGCCGCCGACCTCGCTCGTGAACAGCAGGGTCGACTGGCTCTGCGGGTCGATGTTGACCGTCAGGGAGGCGACCGCGACGCCAGGCATCGCCGCGGTGGCGCAGGCAGACCCGTGTGCGACGAGCGCAAACTGCCAGCGCTCGCGGGTGGCGGCGCCGCGGCTGTCGATGGCCACGTGCTGCGAGACCATCGCGTAGGCCGCGCCCCCGGTGGGCCAGTCGTTGGGGGGGACCGGCGCGTACGGTGTGTCGGCGCCCTGGCGGCGCATGCACAGGTCGACAGCGCCGAGGCTCGCGGCCATGTGCGCGACGCGGATCATCGGGTTGACCGGCGCCGTGCACAGCGGGTCTCCCAGGTCGACGTTGGGAGGTGCATCGACGACCGCGACCTCGGGGCCGGCGTCGGGGTGGTCGTTCGCAGGAGCGCCCGCGTCGAAGCCCGCGTCGAAGCCCGCGTCATCCATTGTGCCGGCGTCGGGCGCCCACACGGGGACGCGGAATTCGTTGAAGTCGAGGACGCAGCCGCCGCACGCGAGCGCCGCGAGCAGGGGGAGCATCCGGTGCGTCACAAGGTCCCCCGGAGGCCGAGGGTGGGCCCCGCTGCGGTGAAGCCGACGTCGACCTGCACCGGCGGGCGCCGGACGTCCGCAATGCCGCGGCTGCCCAGCCAGAAGAGCAGCAGGCCGCCGACGCCGAGCACCGAGCCGCTCGCGATGAGGACGTTGGCGAGGTCGCGGTGGAACTCACCCCGGACCGTGCGCGCAGGGTCACGGCTGGCCGCCGCCTGCGCGCTCAGGGTCTCGTAGTCGGACCAGGCCAGCGCGCCGAACACCACACCCGTGATCACCGTGGCCACGCCCGTCGAGAGCGCCGTGACCCCGAGCACCCGGGTGGTCGCCCATGGGCGGGCCGGGGCGGGATCCACCCGCCGCAGCCGGATCGCCGGGACCGCCGCGCCGTCAGCCCGGGCGGGGCGGGCCAGGGCGTCGGAGGGCGTCGCCGCGGCGGAATCGTCGAGCCGCGGGGTGAGCTCGACCGAGGCGTCACCGCCGGCCGCGAGAATCAGGATCTGTCGGGCCGGGGCGTACCCCGGGGCGTCGAACTCCACGACGACCTCGCCCGGCGCGAAGGGCATCGGGTACCCGATGGCCGTCGCGGGCACCTCGGCCCCGCCGGCCCGGACGGCGGCACCCGGGGGAAGGTTTGGCAGGTGGACGGTCAGCAGCGCGATGTCGCCGCGTAGCTCTCCCGCCTCGGCGCGCGCGCTCTCACGGGTCGCGGCGTAGCGGGGCTCGGTGACGGCGCGCCGGTCGGCGTCGCTGGCGGCGCGGTCGAGCGTCGCGAAGGCCTCGGGCAGGCGGCCCAGGCGCCGAAGCGCCCGGCCGAGGTACATGCGGGTGTTGGGGCTGTCGACGAGGTCGAG
>CAIOSS010001383.1 GCA_903860995.1 uncultured delta proteobacterium
CCCGGGGATGTGCTCGCCGGCCGACGCACCCACCACCCTGCCCCTCGCGGCGGGCACGGTGCGCTTGGGCATGGCGCCCGCGCTCATGGGCGGGGAGATCCCCGACGCCCGATGGGAGCTCGCCAGCGTCGAGTACTTCATCAGCAGGGCGATGACCCCTATCGGCACCATCGACGCCGCGGCCTCGACCCTCAGCGGCCGCGGCCAGGTGTGGACCTCCGCGGGGCGCCTCCGCGCCGACTTCCTGGGCTCCATCTCCCTGGCCTTCACCGCGGGCACCCGCTTCGCCCGCGACATCCCCCAGGTGAACTTCACCAGCACCTACGTCGCCAGCGGCGGCTCGCTCGCGCTCACCACCGAGTGCACCGCGGGCACCCCGGCCACCACGCCCACGATGCTCGACTACGAGGTGCGCGGCGACGATCTCATCGTGAGCCTGGGCACGCAGTCCTTCGCGACGGTCACCTTCGTGCCGCGGTACACCTTCCGCCGCGCGCGCCAGGCGCTCCCTCCCTCCCCATAGGCGTTCACCGTCGATGGGTCTTCGGGGGGTGTTCCGGGAGGCACATGGGACAATGGCCGGACCCGCCGTGACGCGGTCTGGCCTGCAGCGCAGCGGCTTTGTTCAAGAGATAGCGATTTGGTAACTGGAGCGGATTCGTGCTAGCGAGGGTGCCCCGTTGGTTCGCCTATCCGCTGCTGCAGCTCCGGGTGTCGAAGAAGGGCCTCTACGAGGCCGACGTGACCGTCCTGCGGCGAACCTACGGGCCCCGACTGGCTCTCAGCCGAGCGCCCGCGCGGGGTCGTGGCAGAGACCTCGCGGTCGGGCGACGATGGCGACGTCCCGCGACCGCGTGCCCCTCACCAGTCGACGATGGCGCCGCCCCAGGTGAAGCCCGAGCCGAAGGCGACCATCGCCACCTTCATCCCGCGCTGCAGCTTGCCGCTGAGCTCGGCCTCGGCGAGGAGGATCGGGATGGTGGCCGCCGTGGTGTTGCCGTAGCGCTGGATGTTGTGGAGCACCTTCTCCTCCGGCGCCCCGATCTGATCGGCGATGTACTGGTTGATGCGCATGTTCGCCTGGTGAAAGACAAACAGGTCGATGTCGTCGCGCGTGATGTTCTGATCGAAGCAGGCCTTCATCAGCACGCCGATCATCCGCTCCACCGCGTTGCGGAAGACCAGCTTGCCGTCCATCTTGGGGTACATGTGGTCGGGCGAGACGCGGCCCCAGCCGTCTTCGCCGAGGGGGATGAAGGGGCGCTCGCGAGAGTCCCACACCTGCGCCCGCAGGGCGTCGGCGTGGCGGCCGTCGGCGCCGAGGTACCAGCCGCGCACGCCGCGGTCTTCTTCGGTGGCGCTGACCACCACCGCGCCCGCGCCGTCACCGAAGAGCGTGGCCACGGTGCGGCCGCGGTCGGAGAGGTCGATGGCCCCGGATTGCGTCTCAGCGCCCACCACGAGCACGTTCTTCATCGCGCCCGACTTCACCATCGAGGTGGCCGTGGCGAGGCTATAGAGAAAGCCTGAGCACTGGTTGCGAATGTCCATGGCGGGCACGAAGGTCGCGTCGTCGCCGTCGCACAGCCCGAGCTTCTGCTGGAGGTACACGCCGCTCCCGGGAAACGCCGAGTCGGGCGAGAGCGTCGCGAAGAGGATCATGTCGATGTCCTTCTTCGTGATCCCCGCGCGGCGGATGGCGTCTTCGGCCGCGGGCACGGCGAGGTCGCTCGTGGCGACGCCGGGCGCGGAGTAGCGGCGCTCCTCGATGCCCGTGCGCTTCACGATCCACTCTTCGGTCGTATTGATCCCGTATTCTGTGCGGAGCATCGTGTTCGTCACGACGCGAGGCGGCACGTAGACCCCGTTCCGGAGATGTAGGCATTCAGCATATTGGGCCGGTGACTGCCACGGGGGTTCCCTCGCTGACAACGACGATCACCCTGACCCGCGTTATTCCATATCTCTTCCTCTCGCATGGCCGAGCTTCCTCTCGCATGGCCGAGCTTCCTCTCGCATGGCCGAGCTTTCTCCTGCCGGTTTATGCTGGCGAAAACGGGCTCTTCCGCGGAAGCAATGGAAAACGTTGAAATAAAATCGGCATTTTCATTAAATAGTATTTTAGTAATCTAATAAATGCTCAATAAGAGTCTAGCAGATGTCTAATAGATATTTAGGAATCCGGGTGCCGATCGAGTCTCTGCTCAAGGAGCATGCGCTCTCGCTGCCCAACCTGGTCGCGCACGCCTCGCGCATCCCTGACCGCTACTTCCCGGCGCGCGCCGAGGTGGTGTCGTGAGCGCGGGCACCGTGATCGAGCGGTTACGCCAGCGCGCCGTCGAGGAGCCCTCGGCGAAGATGTTCGCCTTCTTCGACGACGACGGCCGCGAGGAGACCCTGCGCGCGGGCGAGCTGGCGCGGTCCGCCGAGGCCATCGCGGGGCACCTGCGGTGGTCCTGCGGGCTCGCCCCTGGCGACCGTGCGCTGCTGGTGTATCCGCCCTCACTCGACTTCGTGAAGGCGCTGGTAGGGTGCCTGTACGCGGGCGTCATCCCGGTGCCGCTGCCCCCGCCGGACCCGCTCAGGCCCGGGGCCGACCTGGCCCGCTTCGCCTCGCTCGCCGAGGACTCGGGCGCGCGAGCGGTGCTCACCAACACCCGCTACTCGCTGGCGCGCGCCTTGGGTACCGCGCGCACCGTGCTCTCGCGCCCCTGGCGGCGGTGGCCCGACCTGCCCTGGCACTCCACCGACCGCTGGAAGCCAGGCACCCAGCACGCCCCCCCGCTCGGCGAGCGTGGCCCCGGTGACACGGCGCTCCTGCAGTACACGTCGGGCTCCACGTCACGACCCAAGGGCGTGATCATCTCGTTCGGCAACCTCGACCATCAGCTTGACCTCACCGCACGCGCGCTGGGGCTCCACCCGCGGGCGCACATGGTCGCGTGGGTGCCGCACTTCCATGATTTCGGCCTGATCAGCGGAGTCATGAGCTCGCTTCACGGCAACGGCTGCTTCTCGATGCTGTCGCCGTTGACGTTCATCCAGAAGCCCCAGCGCTGGTTCGAGGTGATCTCGCGCACGCGAGCGACCCACACCGCGGCGCCCACGTTTGGCTACGAGTTCGCCGTGCGCAAGACCACGGCGAGCGAGCGAGCGAGCTGGGATCTGTCCTCGCTGCAGGTCGCCATGTGCGCCGCCGAGCCGATCCACCCCGAGACCGAGCGCCGCTTCCAGGAGGCGTTCGCGGCCAGCGGACTGCGCCCCGGCGTCTTCTGCCCCGCGTACGGGCTGGCCGAGCACACGGTCGGCGTGTCGATGCGAGGGCGCGGCCTGCTGCGCGCCTCGCGGGCCCCGCTCGAGCGCGAGGGCGTGGTGCTGCTCGCGCACGAGGGGCAGGAGGCCAAGACCCTCGTGGCCTGCGGCGCTCCGGCCGACGACGTGCGGGTGCGCGTCGTCGACCCCGCGTCAGGGCAGGCGCTCCCCGGGGGGCACGTGGGCGAGATCTGGGTCGACTCGCCCAGCAAGGCGCTCGGCTATTTCGGCCTGCCGGAGGAGACCCGGCACACCTTCCGGGCAAGGCTCGAGGGCGACGCGACCGAGTACCTGCGCACGGGCGACCTAGGGCTCCTATACGAGGGTCAGCTCTACATCACCGGTCGACTCAAGGATCTCATCATCGTCCGCGGTCGCAACGTCTACCCGCAGGACATCGAGCAGACGATCCGCGACGGGCACCCGCTGATCCGGCCCGGCGGCGTCGCGGCCTTCTCCGTCGAGGAGCCCGGCAGCGACGGCTCGCCCGAGGAGCGACTGGTCGTGCTCGTCGAGGTCCGCGAGGCGAAGCTCTCGCCTGGCCAGGCCCGCGAGGTGGTGCAGGCGATCCGGCAGCGGGTGAGCGAGGAGCACCAGCTGTCGTGCCGCGCCGTCCTGCTGGCCGCGCCGGGCGCCGTGCTCAAGACGACCAGCGGCAAGGTCCAGCGCCGCGCCTGCCGAGAGGCGTACCAGAGCGGCGCGCTCGCGCAGACCGCCCTGCACGTCGCGCTCGGGAGCGAGCCGGCCGCCAGTGCGCCGGCCGCCGGTGCGCCGGCGACGAGCGGTCCG
>CAIOSS010001384.1 GCA_903860995.1 uncultured delta proteobacterium
CGACGCCCGAGCAGCCCCCCCGCCGGTGGCTGCGCGGCGTGGTGGTCGGGGTGGGCCTCGCGGCGCTGGCCTCGGTCGGCGCCCTCGCGTACCTCTCGAAGGTCCGCGACGAGCCCATCTCGCTCGGGATGCTCCGCACCGGGCGCCGCCGCGTGGTGGCCGCGCCCCGCTGCGACGGCGAGGCCCTCGACCCCCCGATCGGGTACGAGACCAGCGCCGTCGACTTCGACGTAGCGTGCGCACCCGACGGCCGCACCCTCGTCGCCGTCGCGCGCGGCGGCCCCGCGGGCACGTCCATCCTGACGGCGAGCCGCGAGGCGCGGCGGGGCCAGCCCTGGCGCCACGTCGACTCCTCCGACGCCACCGGAGCGGTCGAGCTCGGCGCCACGGTGGCCACCGCCGGGGGCCTCTGGTCCATCTGGCGCAACGGCGTGGGCGAGCCCGTGGGCCTCGCGGAGGTCTCGCGCGACCCGCACGCCCACGCGCAGGTCCCGCTCACCGGTTGGGACAACGTCCCCCTCCGCGGCGTGATGCTCCTCCACCGCGACGTGTCCTCCACCTGGATCGTCAGCAACGTCGAGTCCGAGGGCGGCGCCCACCCGGTGCTCTTCCACGTCCAGGCCGGCGATGGGCGCGAACGGCCGTCCATCCGCACCTGGTACCTCGGCGCCGGCACCGTGGAGTCCGCCGTGCCCGGGCCCACCCCCGCGCTCCTCTTCCATCAACGCGACGGCGACGCCCACCGCTTGAGCGCCCTCTGGCCGCAGCTGGCGCTCCTCGCTGCCGCCCGCCCGGGCGGTGACGCCACGTCCGTCCGCGGCGCCACGCCCGCCGACACCGCCCTCCGTCGCAGCGCGCCGGTGACCCTCCCGGGCGAGGTGCTCGCGGCCACCACCAGCGGCGCCGCCCTCGGCGACGAGGCAGGCTTCGTGGTCACCCTCGGCCCCGCCCGCCCCGTCGAGCAGTGCGCCACCCGCGGGCGCTGCGTCGGCCCCGGGGCCGTGCACCTCCTGCGCTTCAGCCCCGCCCGCCCCGCGCCCACGGACGTCGCGGTCGGGTCCGAGAGCATCGGTCTCGACGTGCTCGCCGAGTCGCCCGACCGCTGGCTGGTGCTCCACGAGCCCGCCGGGGTCGCGGCCCACCCCGCGCTGCAGCTGAGCACCGTCGTCGGCGCGGTGCCCACGCACGCCACCCTCGCCAACCCCGGCGCCGACCGCGGCAGGCTTGTCCGATGCGGTGGAAATGCATGGCTGGGAGTCCATCTCACCCAGCCGACGACGCGAATCGTCGCGGTGCCGACGGAGTGCTTGACCACTCGTTAGAGAACGCGGTCAATGGTCCCCGGAATGACGCCGTGATCCCGGTTGGTGAGAAGCTCGGTGGGCGATATTTCGTCCTGACCCCCATCGATCCCGGGAAGGTCGACTCGCTGCACGAGGTGCGCGACGCCCAGGGAACGATCTCCTACGCGCAATTCCTACACGGCGCGCCGGTGCCGCCGCCGGTGTTCGAGGCGCTGCGCGGCGAGCTGGCAGCCATCCCCGCGAGCCGGCTCTACCGCCGCCCCGACGAGGTCGTTCGAAGCGCCCTCGGGGTGCCCGCGGCGATCTTCCGTCAGGCCCACCCCACACCCCTCACCGAGCGCCTCGCGTCGCTCTTCACGGGCGACGTCGACGAGCGCCGGCGCGCCGGCCTCCGCGCGCTCGTCGCCTGGTTCGCGCCGCTCGCCGAGGAGCTCAACAACCTGCACGCGGTCGGGGTCGTCCACGGCGCCATCACCGTCGACCGGCTGCACCTCATCGAAGACCGCGGCACCGAGCGCCTGGGGCTCTCTGGCTTCGGCATCGAGGCCGCCGAGCGCCTCGCGGGCGCCAAGGCCCGGCCGGGCCCGCGGGCCGATTTCGCCTCCCTCGCGCTCGCGCTCCAGGCCTCGATGGAGCGCACCGGCGCGCGGCCCGACGGCGCCGCCGTGGTGCGCTGGGAGATGATCCGCAACTGCGCCCGCGCGGGCGACCACCCGGCGCTACAGTCGGGCCTCGCGCTCGCCAACGCGATCCGTCAGCTGGTCGACGAGCCCGCGCGGCGCATCTCTCGCGGCAACCTCACCGCCGTCGGCAGCGCGGCCCTCCCGCCCCCCGCGGAGGGCGAGCGCGCGAACCTCCCCGCCCGCTCCTCGGGCAGCTACGCCCAGGTCGGGGCCACCACCAGCGATCCAGCCGCGCTCTCCGCGTCGCCCTTCACCCCGCCGCCCGAGGCGCAGACCCACCAGGACACCCGCCGTCGGCGCGTGCTCATCGCGGCGGGCATCGCCGTGGCGGTGCTCGCAACCGCGGCCGCGGTCACCCTCACGAGCCGGGTCGCGCCAGTGGACGGGACCATCCCGAGCCGGGTGCGGGTGTCCGTGCCGACCCGCTGCGGCGACGAGCCGCTGGCGCCGCCGCGGACGGTCGCGGTCGCGTCGGGGGCCTCCGCGCTCGGGGCGCTCTGCCTCGACGACGCCCAGGAGGTCGCGGTGCTCGCGCACGTCGACGACACACTGGTGCTGGGACGGCGCGGGAGCACCCGCGGGGCGCCGTTCGCCGAGCATCCCACGGTGGTCGCGGAGGGTGTCCTGAGCGCGGGCACCTCCGTCTCCGGCCCCGTCGGCTGGACCACCTGGCTCTCCCGCACGGGCGCGGCCTTCGGCCTCGCGCGCATCGACCGCCAGGTGCACCGCATCCCCACCAGCACGCCGGGCTACCCCGCGGGCTCGTTCCGCGGCGCGATGCTCCTCCGCGCCGACGCCACGGGCGCGTGGATCGGCACCACCCTCGTGACCGATGGGCGCGAGCGCGCCGCGGTGGTGGAGTTCGCCGCCCGGCGCAACGACGAGCCCCGCGACGCGACCGTGTACGTCATCAGCGAGGGCTCGGCCGTGGCGGCGATCCCGGGCGACCCTGCGACGCTCCTGCTGCGCCAGACCAACGCCGGCCAGGACACCTACACGGCGGTGTCGCTGCCGCTCAACACCCCCGCAGGGCTCTCGTCGGCCGCGAGCGGCGACGGCGGCGCGCCCGACGGTGGCGCCGCGGCGGTGCGGGAGCTCTCCGCCCAGGTGCTCCTGCGCTCCGCCAGGTGGACGGCGCCCGCGGGCCCGATCGAGTTCGCGCCGCTCGGTGCCGGGACCGCGGGCTCGTCGCGGCGCTTCCTCGCGACCGCGGTCGCGGCGGCGGCCGCCGGGTGCGAGGCCTGCGAGGGCAGCGGCTCGGTGCTCGTGCTGGAGTTCCCCCCGCACGGCGACGCCGTCGCCCGGGAGATCGAACACCACGGGCGCGGTCGCATGATCGCCCAGGGGGTGAGCAACACCATGGTGGCGGCGGTCACGCGCGCCAGCGACGGAGTGCTGGTGCCCCACCTGCTTGACGGCGGCAGCGAGGGCCGGGCGCAGCGCTGGGTGCTCGGCGGGCTCGACCGCGCGGCGGTGGTGACCTGCGGCGACGAGCCCTGGGTGGCCTACGCGCAGGGCTCGCCGCAGCTGCGCCTGGGCGCGATCCCGCTGGCCTGCGCCCTGCGCTGACCGCACCGCTCAGCCCCGGCGCTCGAACTCCTCGAAGAACACCCGCACCGTCGGCGCGTCGATGTTGGTGAACCGGAGCTCCCTCACGACGCTCGCCGGGTGCGCGGCGAACCACGCCTCGGCCCGCTCGAAGAGAATCTCCGCGCAGCGCTCCCTCGGGAACCCGAAGATCCCGGAGCTGATGGCGGGCATCGCGACGGAGCGGCAGCCTTCGGTCTCGGCGAGGTCGAGGGTGTGGGTGACCGCGTCGCCGAGTTCGCGCTCCTCGTCGCGGCCGCCGCCATGCCACACGGGGCCGACGGCGTGGATCACCCGCCCCGCCGGGAGCATGTACCCGCGGGTGAGCGCGACGCCGCCGTTGGGCACCTCCCCGTGGCGGTCGACCCACTCGTCGCTCTCCAGCTGCAGGTTGATGCCCGCCCGCCGCAAGATGGCGCCCGCCACGCCGCCGCCGTGCGAGAGCGTGCCGTTGGCGGGGTTCACGATCGCGTCGACCACCTCGCGGGTGAGGTCTCCGTGCACAACCGCGATCCGCTGGCCCGTCGTGAGCTC
The DNA here is from genome assembly GCA_903860995.1 of uncultured delta proteobacterium. Classification (GTDB taxonomy): domain Bacteria; phylum Myxococcota_A; class Polyangia; order Polyangiales; genus SCUS01. Next base: position 4,109 of record CAIOSS010001384.1, read on the forward strand.
CCGGCTGGCCTTGATCTCGTTCATGCGCGCGGGCCAGTGTAGAAAGGGTCGCGCGTCGAAGTCCAATACGCGACCGAACGCTCAGGGCGCGAGGCGCTCGAGCACCCACCGCCCTGCCTCGTCGCGGCGGTAGCGCAGGCGGTCGTGCAGCCGGCTCGGCCGCCCCTGCCAGAACTCCACCGTCCTCGGGATGACCCGGTAGCCGCCCCAGCCCGCCGGCCGCGGCACCACCCCGCCGTCGTAGCGCGCCGTAACCTCGGCGAAGGCTCGCTCGAGGGCGGCGCGGTCGGCCACCACGCGGCTCTGGGGCGACGCGCTGGCCCCGAGCTGACTCTCCCGCGGGCGCAGCTCGAAGTACGCGTCGGACTCCTCCGGGCTGACGCGCTCGACCTGGCCCTCGACCCGCACCTGGCGCTCCAGCGGCAGCCACACAAACACCAGCGCGGCGCGGGGTGACCCGTCGAGCTCGCGCCCCTTGTCGCTGTCGTAGTTGGTGAAGAACACGAAGCCCGCCTCGTCGACGGCCTTGAGCAGCACGACCCGCGCCCGGGGCGCGCCGTCGGCGGCGACAGTCGCGAGGGTCATCGCGTTGGGCTCGTCGACCTCCGCAGCGCGCGCCTGCGCGAACCACTGGCGAAACTGGACGAGGGGCTCCGGCGCCGCCTCGGCCTCGTCGAGGGAGGCGGCGCGGTAGTCCCGGCGGAGGTGCGTGAGCAGGTCTTCCATCGAGGACGGACGTAGCGCCGAGCGGCCCCGTGGGGAAGCGCCGAAACGCCGCGAAGGCCCCACCGCGATCATCCGCGCGCTTGCATTGACCCCGGATTGCGGCGAGAAACCGCAGCACACCCGCGAGGAAACCCATGCGCCGCGCCCTCCCCTTCACCTTCGCCTTCATCGCTGCCTGCTCCAGCGACCCGTCGGTCACCCCCACCGATGCGGCTGTCACCACCGACGTGCCCGTCACCACCGACGTGCCCGTCACCACCGACGTGCCCGTCACCACCGACGTACCCGTCGCCACCGACACCCCGGTCAGCACGGGTTGTGGCACCGGGCGGCCCGCGATCAGCGCCGTCCGCGGCACCGAGGGGCTCGTCATCGCCGCCGACGGCACCATCTACTTCTCGCAGGCTCGCGCTGTGGGCCGCATCCGCCCGGGCATGCCCGCGGAGGCCCGCTGGGCGTCGCTCCCCACGTCGGCGGGCACGGTGTGGGGCCTCGCCATCGACGTCGCCAACCGGCGCCTCTACGTGGGCTCGCCGACCGCGGCCACCATCTTCGCCGTCGACCTCACCGCCGACGCCCCGATGGGCACGGTGTACCTGGCGAGCGCGGGCAGCCCCAACGGCCTCACCATGGGCCCCGACGGCGCGCTCTACTACAGCAACTTCAGCGCGAGCGGGCACGTGTACCGCGTGGTCGACGGCATGCGTACGCAGGTGACGACCATGACCATCCGCCAGCCCAATGGCGTGGCCTTCCACCGCGACGGCTCGCTCTACGTCGACAGCTACGCCGACGGCTCGCTCATCAAGCTCACCCTCGCGGCCAACAGGGAAACCGCGCGGGAGACCGTCGCGACCGGCCTCGGCAACCCCGACGGCCTCGCCTTCGACGCGATGGACCGCATCTACATCGGCGACAACTCGGGCGGCCGGCTGATCCGCCTGGACGCAGACGGGAGCAACCCAGAGGTGCTCCAGCGCGGCATCTCCGCGGCGGCCAACATCGAGTTTGGCGCGGGCGCGCTGCCGTGCACGGACATCTACGTGGCCTCCGGCGGGGCGCTGGCGCGCTACGAGATGGGCGACGTGGCGGGCGCGCGCGTCCCCTGGCACTGACCCCGAAACCCACGCACCGAGCGGAGACTGCACCCCAATGGCTGACCTGAAGAGCATCCTCACGGACCCTGCGCGGAGACAGCAGGTGATCAAAGACGCCGAGCGGCTCCTCGACGACGAGGTGGCCGCCAAGTCGGGCCTGTCGGGCTTCGCGATCAAGGCCGCCTTCAAGGTGGTCAAGGGCATGAAGCCCGGGATGATCCCCGACGTGGTCGACGGGCTGCTCGACGACTTCGCGTCGCGGCTCGACCCGATCTACCAGGCCCACGTGACGAAGGGCGGATCGGTCGTCGACAACTTCACGGCGCGCAAGGGTGAGGTCGCCGACGCGCTCCTCGGCATCACCGACGACCGGGCCAACCGCACGCGGCACAGCAACCTGCGCAGCGCGTACCAGCAGCTCCGTCCCACCGGGAAGAAGAACGTCGAAGAGGCCGTCCCGGGCATCGCGCGACTCATCGACAAGCACGCGCGCACCGTCTAAATCCTGCGCGGGCCATGCTCGCGATCTTCCCCACCCCCGACGAACGATTCTCCCCCGGCTGCGACGCGGTGCCCGACCCGCTGCCCGACGACGCGCGCTGGTGCGTCTACCGCGGGGGCGACCTGATCCTGGCCAGCGCCGCCGACGACGGC
>CAIOSS010001385.1 GCA_903860995.1 uncultured delta proteobacterium
GACCGGAGCTCTGGAACCGGTAGTTCGGCGATCGGGCTGGCGGCCAGGTAGCGCTCGACGCGCCTGCGGTCCTTCTTCACCGACTCGTAGTCGCAGGAATTCGCGAAGCCCTGCACGTACGCAACAAACGTCGGGATCGTGGACGCAGGCGCAACAACTGCCGCGGGAGCCTCTGGATCCCAGGCGCCGGAGTCGTAGGCGCGCACGACCTCCGAACGAACGAGGGCGAGGTAGTTGTCGTCCAACGGGTGGCCGTCGGAGGGCGGCGGGACGGGCCGCTCGTACGCCTTGCCCGAGCGGAGGGTGAAGCCGACGTACCAGTTGCCTTCCTTCTGACGGACCCAGCCGGTGCGCTTGCGGCCCATGACTAGCGCCTCCCCGTCAGCTTCATCGCCGCGACAGCCGCCATTGCCGCAGCGTCTCGCGACCCTTGGACGGCGCACCGCTGCGGCATACGGGCAATCGCTCGGTAGATGTCGGCGACGACCACCCAGTTGTGCTTCCCGTCGCGCCGGTAGGGGACCCCGCGCGTCTGACACCAGTCGCGCACGGCGCGCGGGTTGTTTTTCCCGAGCCGCGGCGCCAGAGCCGCCATCGTGACCACGTCGCCGTCCACGATCGGATTCGAGGGCAGGCCACGGATCGCGCCGTCGGCCGGGGTCGTTGGGCGCACCGTCGCCCTCGAGGTCGGGCGGCGGCTCATCGGACTTCCCCCGCCGTCTGCGGCGTCGGACTGATCGCCAGCCGTTCACCAGCCGCGAGGAGCGCGGCCGAGGTCATCCGGAGCACCGTCGCGCCGGAAATGGCGCGGTACAGGCTCTGCGGACTGCGGACGTTTGCCGCCTCGCACACCGCCTCGACGCCGTGCCGTTGGAGTACCGCAGCCAGCGTTTCGCGCTGCTGGATCGTCAATGAGATGCCCTTGTTTGCCATGTGTCCTCGCCTTCAGCGGGAACATACGGAGCCCAAGAAACAAGTCAACGACGATTGGTTTTTTGTGAGTGCTTTACCGTTTACGTACTGACCTGCGCGGGCGGCCGCGCTTGATTGTCCCGTCCATGCGCGCCTGTTCGAGGTCCGTCTCCAAGCCCAGGTCGAGGATCGTCCGGAGGACATTGCTGACCCCCCCGAGCCGGAGTTCCACACCGACGGCGGTCAGGTTCCATCCGTGGCGCACGAGAACCTCGCGAAGAATCACGCGCCGCACCGCGATCGAGACAAGCGTGCCGATGGACGAGAGCGGGTTGCTGCCCTTCGCCCCGAGGTCCTCGCACTCGATCAGCTCGGCGGCAGCATCGAGGAGGGCGGCGGGCGCGAGCGTCAAGAAGAGGGTCCGCCAGTTCGCGCCGTCATCGTCGAGAGCCCGCGGCAACTCGGCGAGGTCAGCGTACTCGTTCAGAAGGATGGCCTTCTTCGCCACCCCGTCCGAGATTGCCGTTCGGACGTCGCTCTTCGCAAAACGGACGGGAATCGCAGGAACGGTTTGCAGGACCGCACGCCCGTCAGCCGGATCCGGAGCCACGGCGTCGGTGAGAACGACGGTGACCTCCCGACGCAGATATTTCACAAGCTCGTCCCGGTAGCCTGCGGGGATGGACCGGCTACGGCGACCAGACGGGAACGTGACTCCCGGCTGGGTTAAGCGCCCCAGATCATCCGCAGTGAGCAGCGGCACCGCACCGGCGGCACGCTTTGGACGGGCAGGTTTCGGAGGCGCTTCGATCGGCTTCGCGCGCCCTTCGGTCGTGTTCTGCTTGGGGGCTGTCACGTCGGCACTCCGTTCCCGAACCGGTCCTCGCGGCTGCTCCGCTGGGCGGGCAACGTCATCGTCATCTCGCAGAAGGTCACTGCCGCAACCACGTCATCACCCTCGCCTCCGGAGGCCGTCAGGCATCGCATCGAGCGACCCCATCTGTCGAGCCCTGGCACCGCATCCCAGTGGATATCCGACGAAACGATCGAAGGAGACGGGAGGTGGAGCACTTCCAGTTCTCTCAGAGACTTCGGCTCTCAAAGTGTTGCTTCCCTGCACGTGCACGTCAGCTTGTTTCCGCCATGTAATACGTCCGCGCAACCATCATTCGCACGCGGCGCCACCGTCCGTCGCCCGGGGTGTCGTCGATACAAACGTCGACCAACCCAGGTGATCCCCCGCGGTTCCTACGTCCCGGCCATGCGCCGGAACCGGCCACGCTCGCGGAGCCCCTGGAACTGCGCCCCCAACGCCTGCGCGAGCGCGGGGTGGTCGAGCACCACACCCACCTCGATGTTCCGCTCTTGCGCGGCCTCGGTGAAGTTCGCCGACGTCACGAACGACCACCGTTCATCGACCACCACGCACTTCGCGTGCAGCGATGTGCCCGCCGCTCGATCCAGCGTCGTCGGGTCGTACCAGATCGCCGGAAGCCGTACGTCGTCGGGCCAGTGCTCCTCGCGGAACCGCCGCACCCAGGCGTCGACATCGCGCGCCTCATCGGGCGTCTGGTTCCGCGCGGCCTTCACGTCCACGTAGCAGTCCACCCGCAGCGACGGCACCTCGCGCACCCGCCGGGCCAGCGCCGCGAGGCTCTGCCTGCCGTCGTAAACGACGAACGTCGCGAGCATCACGTGGCGCTCGGCGCGCGCGCAGACCTCTTCGAGCACCGCCCGGGTGTCGCGCAACGGCTGTCGCCCGTCGCTGTGACCGCTCCACACGAGCTGCGCGCTCCGGGCGTGGCGATCCGAAGACGCCCGTCGCTCGGCAGCAAGGCGTCGGAGACACCACGCGAGCGCCTTCGGGTCATCCGTGGGCGCCGACGCCAGGAACGTCCGGACC
>CAIOSS010001386.1 GCA_903860995.1 uncultured delta proteobacterium
CGGGCGACGTGGTCGACCTGGTGCTGCGCGGCCGCGTCGGCGAGCCCGCCCGCCTGGAGGCCGTCACCCGCAGCGGGCGGCGCGCGGCGGTCGAGGGCGACGCGCCCATCGAGGCCGGGCGCCACGGCCGCACGCCCGACGACGTGGTGCGCGACAAGCTCGGCCGCCTCGGCGCGACCACCCTGCGCGCGGGCGAGATCACCAACGCCCTCGGCGACGACGCGATGGTCTCGCCCTCGGCGCTCAACCGCCTGCGCCGCGCGCTCGTCGACGCCCTCGCCGCGTCGGTCACCACCCCGTGGCCGACCACCGACGCCTCGGCCGCGTCCCTGCTTGCCGGTGCCGTTCCGCCCGACCGCGCGCCCGCGCCGCCGGGGCTCTTCGTGCTGTGCCGCACGCTGCCGCAGGCGCACGCCGCCGTCGACGCCGGCGCCGACGGGGTGTACCTCGACTTCCTGGAGCTCACCGGCACCGGGCCCGCGGTGCGCGCGCTGCGCGAGCGGGGCGTGCGCCACGTCGCCCTCGCGCCGCCGCGCATCCGCAAGCCCGGCGAGGAGAAGATCGACCGCTACCTCGCGTCCCTCGCCCCCGACGCGCTGCTCGTGCGCGGCCTCGGCGCGCTGCGCGAGGGCGGCGCCGACGGCATCCCCCGCGTGGGCGACGCGTCGCTCAACGTCACCAACCGGGTCACCGCGGCGACGGTGCTCGCGCGGGGGCTGTCGTCGTTCACGCCCTCCTTCGACCTCGACGCCGCGCAGGTGATGGGGCTGCTGGAGTCACCCTTCGGCGCGTGGTCGGAGCTCGTGGTGCACCACCCGATGCCCCTCTTCCACATGGAGCACTGCGTGATCGCCGCCGAGCTCTCGACGGGTCACACCCACCTCGACTGCGGCCGCCCCTGCGAGCGCCACCGGGTCTCGCTGCGCGACCGCGCGGGCATGGAGCACCCCGTCGAGGCCGACGTCGGCTGCCGCAACACGGTCTTCCACGCCGCCGCCCAGAGCGCCGCGGGCCTGGTGGGCGGCGCGAAGCGGGCGGGCGTGCGACGCTACCGCGTGGAGCTCGTACGCGAGGCCCCCGAAGACGTCGCCCGCATCGTCGACGCCTACCGTCGGCTCCTCGCCGAACAGAGCACCGCCGCCGAGGTCTGGAACACCCTCAAGGCCGAAGCCCACTACGGCGTCGTGCGGGGCTCGCTCCGGGTGCTCGCCGACTGACCCGCGGGCGCCGTCGGGGGTGCCCCGGCGGGGGGATTCACGCTCGCCCCCGCAGCCTGGTCGTAGGGCAGCAGGGTGCGCTGCAAGATCGCGCGGGTCTCCTCGTCGAGCGCTGCGGGCCGCTGCTCGACGCCCTCGCGCGCCAGCGAGAGCCAGTGCCGCGCCTCGTCGCGCTGCCCGAGCCGCTCGGCGGTCATCCCCCGCACGTAGCGGTAGCGCACCTGCTCGATCGCATCGAGGTGACCGAAGTCCGACTCAAGGTCTTCGAGGTTGGTGAGCGCCGACTCGTACCGCGCCGCCCGGTAGTGGGCGTCCGCGCGATCGAGCTGGTCGCGGTAGTTCTGGCAGGCCCCCAGCGATGCCAGCAGGCCCGTCACGATCAAGGCACGTCCCGTCCGCACGGCGCGCACCCTATCACGGTCCCCGGCGAGCACGGGCACCGTGCCGACTGGCCAACGCTCCTCCCACAGGCGCGACATGGATGTCAGAGCCATGGCCCGCAGACCGCCCACCCCACCCCTTGGATTGCCGTCGTATCCCCGACAGAACGCACGCGGCCACCCCATGGCACGCTCACTGCAAAAGCCTCTGGTACTTCGTTCCTTAGGTCAGCTTCTTCGTTGGCTTCCTTCGGTCTGCGCTTCCTTCTTGGGCCTTTTCTTCGACTGCCCTTCGCTTCGTCCCCCCTTCAACGTCGGCTCCCTCTTCCTTCTTCCGCGCCCCGACGGATCCCCCAACTCACCCCATCGACTTCTTGAGCCCGGGGGCGCCCCCAAAGCGCCTCCGGGCTTCTTGTTGTTCCGTCCCCCCCCCCCACCACTGCCAATCCCCCGGGCGATGGAACCATCCTCCTCCTCGCGCGTCCCAAGGGCGGCCACCCTCGCGGTGTCCCCACCGCGTGCGGGTGCTCTCCCGCCTCAACGACCCCTTCGACCGGCGCATCGCCCAGGCCCTCGTGGCGTCGGTGTCCGAGCACGCCGGCCTCTCCGTCGACGGCAGCGAGGTCGAGGTCATCGTGCGCCTCCACCCGCAGCTCCACTTTACCCGATGGCGTAATCACCTCACCCCGGCGCCCTGCTGCTACGAAGACGACTGAGCGCCGCGGCGGGTTCGTGCCACAATGGCCCGCGTGGAGCCCCCGCTGGTCGACCTCCTCTGCCGGCGCGCGCACTCCGTCATCGACGTGGCTGCGCGCGTCCGGCTCTTCCGCGGCATCCTCGCGGTCACCGCCCGCGACGAGCTCCGCGCCACCCTCGACCGCCTCGCCGAGCGCGCCGGGCTGCGCGACACCCAGGCCCAGGTCGCGCTGCTCACCGCCGAGATCGCCCTCTGCTGGGAGCCCGACCTCCAGCGCGCCGTGCACGGCGACCGCCTCGACGCGCCCGCGTCGGCCCTCGACCCTACCGACGAGCGCCTCGTGCCCGACTACGGCCGCGGGCGCGTGCTCACCCTGGGCGAGCGCAAGTCCCTCGCCCGCCGGCCCGACCGACGGCTCATCGACCGCGTGCTGCGCGACCCCCACCCCGACGTCATCGAGATGCTGCTCATGAACCCGCGGCTCACCGAGCCCGACGTCGTGCGCCTCTGCGCGCGCCGGCCCAACGCGCCGGAGATCCTGCTGCGGGTGTTCCGCTCGCCGCGCTGGGCCATCCGCCCGAAGGTGCGCACCGCGCTCGCGCTCAACCCCAGCACCCCGCCGGCCATCGCCGAGGCCGTGGTGCCGCTGCTCGCGCCCGAAGACCTCCACGCCCTCGCCCAGGACGACCGCGCCGCCGACGTCGTCCGCCGTCGCTGCATCGAGGTGCTCTCGCGCTTCGCGCCGCTCCACGACGACCCCGGAGCCCGCGGTGCACTGACGGCCGCACATCACGGAGTGCAGCCGCTGACGGGTTCGTAGTACGGTGCGCGCCAGGCGTGGAGCACAGAGGGGCTTAGATTTGGGGATGAGCGAAGACTCCCAGAAGAGCAACACCCCGGCGAAGGCGTCCGGGGGCGGCAACCGACCGGGCGCCGGGCGCGCGACGACCGAGCCCCGGGTGCTCGTCGTCGACGACAACGACCTCAACCGCAAGCTGCTCTCCGCGGTGTTCACCGCCTCGCGCTTCGACGTGAGCGCGGTCGACAACGGCGAGACCGCCCTGGCCCGCATCGTGTCCGCCCCGCCCACGGTGGTCATCCTCGACCTCGACATGCCCGGCATCGACGGGCTGGAGACCCTGCGGCGCATCAAGGCCACGACGCCCGACCTCCCGGTCATCATGCTGACCTCCCACGGCGAGATCGCCTCCGCCGTCGAGGCCACCCGCCTCGGCGCGTACGACTTCCTCACCCGCCCCATCCACAACGACCAGATCGTCCTCGCGGTGCGCCGCGCCGTCGAGCACCGCCGGCTGCTCGGCGAGGTGCACGAGCTGCGATGCAAGATCACCGGCGGCGACACCCTCGCCAAGCTCGAGGGCCAGAGCGAGGGCATGCGCCGGCTGGTGCACCAGATCCGCCAGGTGGCGCCGTCGACCCTCACCGTGCTCATCCAGGGCGAGACCGGCACGGGCAAGGAGCTCGTCGCCCGCGCCATCCACCAGCAGAGCGAGCGCGTGGCGGGCCCCTTCATCGCCCTCGACTGCGGGGCCATCCCCGAGAACCTCATGGAGTCCGAGCTCTTCGGCTACGAGAAGAACGCCTTCACCGGCGCTACCACACGCCGCGTCGGGCACCTCCAGCTCGCCGAGGGCGGCACCCTCTTCCTCGACGAGACCGCCAACCTCACCCAGGCCACCCAGGCCAAGCTGCTGCGGGTGCTCCAGGAGCGCCAGGTGCAGCCCCTCGGCGCCACCCGCACCTTCCCCATCGACGTGCGCTTCATCGCCGCCACCCACCAGCGCCTCGAGGCCCAGGTGAGCAACGGCAGCTTCCGGCAGGACCTCTACTTCCGCCTCGCAGAGTTCACCCTCTCCGTGCCCCCGCTGCGCGACCGCCGCGAGGACATCGTCCCGCTCGCCCGGCGCCTCGTCGCCGACGCCTGCGACGAGCTGCGACGCCCGCCCGGCGTGCTCTCCGACGACGCCGCGGAGGTCATCCTGCGGCAGCGCTGGGAGGGCAACGTGCGCGAGCTCCGCAACACCATGCGCGAGGTCGTGCTGTGCGCCTCGGACACCACCATCCAGGCCGAAGACATCCTCGCCGTGCTGGGCAAGCGCGTGTCGTCCCCGGGCCCGGTGTCGTCCCCGACCCCCGGCTCCTTCGGCGGCGGGCGCTCGCTCAAGGAGATCGGCGACGGGGCCATGGCCGAGGCCGAGCGCCGGGCCATCACCGAGGCCCTCCAGAGCGCCCAGGGGAACAAGGCCCAGGCCGCCCGGCTGCTCCAGGTCGATTACAAGACCTTGTATAACAAGCTCAAGCGCTACGGTCTCGCGGCGTCCTAGGCCGCGTTCACGACGCCCAGGCGGCGCGCACTGCCTATGGCGGCGCCGCCATGGCCCACCCGGGTGCTGCCGCCATGCCCGCGCGTCGTGTCCACGTCGTGCGTGGCAGCAGGTGAGCGTCGGACACTGCTGCTGCCGACTGGCATCGCATTCGCAGCGAGGTGCGGAAACAGAAAGGCCATCGGATGTCATCCACCCTGCGCACCGGAGCCCTGCCTCATCCGTCCGATGCCTTCGCCCCTGGCCTTGATGCTCCGTTGACGGACGTCGCCCAGCGCGTCAGCTCTCCGACGAAGCCCTACCTGCGGCGCCTCAGCGGTGTTCTGCGCTCGCGGCCCGAGCTGGTGCTGGGCCCGCCCATCGCGCCCGTCCAGCCGGCGCGCGTCGCCCCGGCGCCCTCGGCGCCCCCGCGGCCCGCGCGCAACACCCCCATCTCGCGCTCGTCGCTCGACCCCTGGGAGGCCGCCGCTGCCGCCATCTCGGAGGAGCAGCTCGACGCCCTGACGTCGGCCCTGCACCTGACGCTGTCGCTCCTGGTCGAGAGCCACCCCAACGACCCGGGCCTCGTCGAGGCGAAGCGCGCGGTCGCGGCCTTTTACGTGCGCGGCGTCGTCCGTGAGGCCCGCGATCACGAGGCCCGCGAGCGCTGGTTGCCCGCCTCGCGGGCGTGGATGCGCGCCGCCGTCGCGGCCGGCGACGACCCGTGGCTCTTCGCGCACGCCGCCCGCACGCTGCTGTTCACCAACGCGTCGTCGCAGGACGCCCGCGAGCTCGTCGGGCGGGCCCTCGACCTCGACCCGAACAACCCCCTCGCGTGTCAGGTTCGCGATCGCGTCATCGGCTGAAGATTCCGGGGCGTCGGCTCACACCGGGGCGAGCGACCGCACCCGCGCCGACCACTCCGCCGCGGGGCGAGGGAGCAGCGCCAGGAAGGTCTCGCTCCCGTGCGCCACCTCGGTGAGCCCGGCGTCCCGCACGATCGCGCACTCCTCCTCCCGCTGGATCGCCTCCCACTCCTCGCCCGACGCCCGACGCACCGCGCACGGCCGCCCGACGGCGTCCCAGCGCCCGAATCGCTCGGCCTCCCGCTGGCCGAAGGCGGCCACGCCGAGGAGCACTGCGTGGCCGATCTGCGCCGCGAGCTTGCCCGCGCGCATCGGCACCGCGGCGTTGCGCACGAACACCATCACCGGCCCGTCGGGGGCGACGGGCACCGGTCGGGAGGGGAGCTCGGCGGTGTCGGCCACGTAGGCCTGGAGCGTCACCAGGAGCTTCTCGCGCTCGCTCTTGCGACGGGGCGGGAGCGCGCGCACCGCCACCGCGCCGTCGACGGCGCCATCGCCGCCGTCGAGGGCGAGCACGGCGGGCCAGTTCTTCTCGTTGGCGCGGAGGCACACCTTGCGAAACGAGCGCGACGACCACTCGGCGAAGGCGCCCCGGTAGCGGGGGTCGTCGGCGAAGCGGGCGGCGACGTCGAAGGTCGCCTGCGCGGCGGCGACGAGGAGCGCCTCCAGGGAGCCCGGGTGGTCCTTTCGGACGACGAGGTACATCACCCACGGGTCGTCCTGCGCGGCGCGCGCGTCGATGGACTCGGGGTGGTCCTTGTCGTGTTCGTAGACGGGCATCGGAAGGGATAGAGGGGAGGAGGGCGCGGCCGGAGGGAAGGCTCCGGCCCGGAGGGAAGGAGGGTGTGTCGCGCGCGGTCAGTACGACGCGGACTGCACCTGGAAGTTGATGCCGAGCCCTTCGCGCAGGGAGAAGTACGTCTCGCTCATCGAGAACTGCACCACGTCCTTGAGCTTCTCGGCCGGCGCGAGGTCGCCGGGGAGGCCGGGCTCCAGGGCGAGCATCTTGCGGGCGATCTCCAGGTCGCCGCACATCAGGAAGCCCGCCCGGGCCGCCGTGAGCTCGACGGACTGGTACCACTTCTTGATGTTCGAGGCGCCGCCCTGCTCGAGGAAGTAGCGCACCACCTTGCGCAGGCCCTCGACCGCGATGGGGTCGGTGGCGAGCAGCGGCGCGAGGGTCTGCGCGGCCTGCGCCGACTCCGCCGGGACGTCCTGGTCGGACTTCACCAGCTTGATCGCCGCGAGCAGCATCACCGTGAGCTCCTGCGTGGTCGGCAGCAGCACGCGGATGTAGTGCTCGTTGCGGTAGTAGGTCATGTGCTTGGCCGCCACGAAGGCGAGCTCCTCCGGGCGCAGGCCCGAGAGCAGCCCGGCGCCCGCGAAGGACGCGATGGGCTCGCTGGGCACGTACCCGAGGCCGCCCTGCTGCTGCGGCTTCAGGAAGATCGACGGCAGCGGCAGGTTGAGGGCCTGCGACGACTGCGCGAGCGAGCGCACCAGGGCGACGGTGGTGTTCGCCGGGTCCTGCAGCTCCTTCTGGGTGAAGCCGAACTGCTGGAGCGGCTTCACCTTGGCGCGGCGCACCGCCCCGAGGATGGACGCGAAGATCCTCCCCACCACCGGGTCTTCGTTGGGGTGGAAGAGCTGCTTGACCCAGTGCTCCTCGGTGAGCCGGCCGGTGGGCGCGAGCGGCTTGCGCGGGCGGTACTGCTCGAAGAACGCGCGCAGGTCTTCCCGAGCCCGGTCGCGGAGCAGGAAGGCCGTGGTCGCCGCCACGCACCACGCCTTGTCGTGCTGGTGCGACTGGTAATACAGGTCGTAGATCGCGTGCAGGGCCTCGGAGTTGCCCATGTCCTGCGCGGCGATGGTCTGCCAGCGCGCGATGGACTCGGGGATGTCCCCGACGCGCATCGCCAGCTCGGCGACGATCTTGTGCTCCGTGAGGTCGTCGGGCTTTCGCTCGGACGCCAGCTTGAACACCGCGAGCGCCTTGTCGTTCTCGCCCAGCCGGTCGCGGTAGATGAGCCCGAGCGGGTGCAGCAGGCTGAACTCCAGGTCGCGGCTGTCGGGCTTGCCCGCGACGCGCTCGATCATGCGCTTGTAGGCGCGCGAGAGGCTGCGCCAGTCGCGCCGCGCCTGCAGGATCTCGTTGACCTTCGCGAAGGGCTTGAGCTCCGCCGGGTTGAAGTCGAGCGCCTGGTTGTAGAACGTCAGCGCCTCGTCGGGGTTCTTCAGCTCCTGGTTGTAGATCGCCGCGATGGAGTACGCGTAGCGCGCCTTGCGCTCGGCGTTGGTCTCCAGGTCGCTGATGCGCTGCACCACCTCGATGACCTTCGACCACTGCTTGGCCTCGGTGTAGAGCCCGAGCAGCTTGTGCAGCAGCACGTGGTCGCGGGGCTTGAGCTCCGCCGCGCCCGCGAAGGCCTGGATGGCCTTCTGGGTGTTCTTGGCCTTGTCCTGCCAGAGGCCGCCGATCTCCTGGAGCATCACGAAGCGCTTCTCCTCGTCGTCCTCCATGTCGAGCAGCTGCGTGCGGTAGCCGATCGCCTGCTCCCACTCCGCGCCCGCGGAGTGCGTGTCGATGAGCGCCCCGAGCGCCGGGCGGTACCCGGGGTACTCCTCCAGCGACTTCTCCAGGAAGTTCGCCGCGCGCCGGCGGTCGCCCTGCGCGGACTTCACCACGCCGAGCCGGTAGTACAGGTCAGCCCGCGCCTCGGCGTCGAGCTCGTCCTTGTGGTGCACGAGCAGCACTTGATAGTGCTTGAACGCGTTGTCCCAGTCCTGCTTCTCGAAGTTGGCGAGCGCCAGCGCGGAGATGGACTCCACGTTGGCCCGGTCGAGCGCCTGCGCCGCCGTGAAGGCCTTGATGGCGCGGTCGCCCTTGCCGAGCGCCACCGCGACGCGGCCCATCGTGAGCTGGATCTGGAGCTGCTCCGCCGGGTCGCGCCGCGAAGCGCGGCGGGTGAGCATCTCCGCGAGGGCTTCGGCGTCGGCCCACCGCTGCTCGGCGACGTAGAAGTTGCAGAGCGGCCAGGCGGCCTCCTCCTGGTCGGGGTCGCAGCGCAGCGCCTCCTCGTAGCAGCGGATCGACTGCGCCTGGTCGTCGAGGTACTGCCCGTTCACCCGACCGAGCTCGGTGAGGAGCTTCGCGCGGGTGCGCGGCAGCTCCGTCGCGGCCTGCTCGCGGTCGAGGTAGCGGGCCACCTCGTACCAGTCCTCGCGGCGCGTCGCGATCGCGCGCAGCGCCTCGAGGGCGGGCAGGTGCGCGGGGTCGAGGTCGAGCGCGGCCTGGTACTGGTCCACCGCGCGGAGCTCGTCGCCCAGCGAGGTCTCGGCGATCTTGCCGACGCGCACCCGCAGCTCGACGGCCTTGGCCGTGTCGCCGGCCACGAACTGCGCGAGCTGCTCGAGCATGTCCGTGGCGCGGTGCCAGTCGCTGCGCGACTCGTAGATGCGCGAGAGCGCGTCGAGCGCGTCGACGTTCTCTGCGTCGATCTGGAGCACGTTCAGGAACGCGTCCTCGGCGTGCTCGAGGTCGCGCTTCTCGTCGGCGTACACCCGGCCCATCTGGAGGAAGACGGGCACCCGGTCGCGGCGCTCGCCGGTCGCCGTGAGGTGGCGCTCCAGCGTGGCGATGAGCTCGTTCCACTGCGCGGTCTGGCGGTAGAGGCGCTCCAGCGCGCGCAGCGACGGGTCGTGCGAGGGGTCGATCTCCAGCACGCGCTCGAAGCGCTCGATGGCCAGCGCGGGCCGGACGAACTCCTCCTCCAGCATCGCGCCGATGCGGGTGAGCAGCTTGATGCGCTCGCGCTCCGTCGACACCACCTCGAGCTGCTGCTCCAGCACGGCGAGCAGCTCCTGGCTGCGCCCGAGCCGGGCGTAGATGCCCTCCAGGCCGCGCATGGCGGCGAGGTTGATCGGGTCGGCCTCGAGCACCGTGGCGTACTCCGCGGCGGCGCCCTCGAGGTCGCCGGTGCGGTCTTCGAGCACAGAGCCCACGCGCATGCGCAGCTCGGCGGCCTCAGCGGGGTCGGCCAAGGAGGCCACGTGGCGGCGCAGCACGTCGACCAGCGCGGGCCAGTCCTCCGCCGCGGCGTGCACCCGGGCGAGCGCCGCGAGCGCCGCGCCGTCCGTCGCGTCGATGGCCAGCGCCGCGTGGAACTGCTCCACCGCCTGCTGCGGCTGCTTCAGGCTCTTCTCGTAGACCTCGCCCAGCTGCACGTGGGCGGTGCGACGGTCCTCCGGCGAGCGCGCGACCTCCACCGCGCGCTGGAGGGTCTTGGCGAGGGGCTGCCACTGCCCGAGGCGCCGGTAGAGCTCGCCCTGCGAGCGCAGCGCCTGGAGGTTGCCCGGCTCCGCCGCCAGGATCTGCGTGTAGATCGGGATCGCCCACTCGGGGTGCCCCAGCTCCAGGCCGTACCACTTCGCGGCGTGCAGCCCGAGCTGCGTCTTGCGCGCCCCCGCGGGCTCCGCCGTGTAGGCCTCCATGGTCGTCTTGAGCAGCTCGTTCCACTTGCTGGTGGCGCCGGTGATGGCCTCGAGCGCCGCGATCGCCTCGGCGTTGGTAACGTCCTCCTCGAAGGCGATCTGCGCCGCCGCGAAGGCCTGCTCCCGGTCGCCCAGCTCGGTGTCGAACACCTTCGCCGCGCGCACCATGAAGGGCACCGCCTCGGCGACGTTGCCGTCCTCCGCGAGCTTGTCGTGCCGCGCCACGTAGAGCCCCGAGAGCTCGTCCCAGCGCCCCGCGTCGCGGTGCAGCGACTCCAGCACGGCGAAGGCCCGCCCGTGCAGGGCGTCGACCTCCAGCACCGCCTCGTACGAGGCCCGCGCCCCGTCGGGCTCGCCGATGCGCTGCTCCCAGACGTCCGCCGCCTGGAGGTGCAGCGCGACCTTCGTCTCCGCGTCGTCGGCGCCCGCGGCCTGCCGCCCGAGCACGTCCACCACCTCGCGCCACTCCTCGCGCGCCGTGTGGATCACCAGCAGCGCGGCGAGCGAGGTGGCGTCCGCGGGGTCGACCTCGAGCGCGTTGCGCCACGCGTCGACGGACTCGTCCCCCTGGCCCAGGACGGTCCAGTAGATCGTGCCGAGCTCCGACCACGCGGCCTTGATCTCGTCGTTCTCCAGCGTCGCGGTGCCGAGCGCGATGAGCGTCTGCAGCGTGACCACCAGATCGTCCCAGCGCTGCCCCTGGCGGTAGATCGCCGCCAGCGCCCGCAGCGCGTCGAAGGACGCCGACTCGATGTCGAGCACGCGCCGGTAGCCCTCGATGGCCCGCTCGACGTCGCCCAGCTTCTCCAGGTAGACCGCCGCCACGCGCAGCGCGATCTCCACGCGTCGGTCGGAGTCCGCCTCGCTCCCGAGCTGGCGCTCGAGCACGTCGATGAGGTCCTGCCAGCGGCCCGCGGACTCGTGCAGCGCGGCGACGGCGCTGAGCGTCTCGGCCTCCTCGCCGCGGATCACCAGCACCTGCTCGTAGAGCTTCACCGCGTCGTCGGGCCGCCCGAGGTAGTCCTGGGCGATGCTCGCCATGCGGGTGTAGGTCTCCGCGCGCTCCTCGTCGGAGTCCGCCGCGTCGAGCTTGCGCTCCTGCACGGCGTAGAGGTCGGGCCAGCGCTCCTGCGACGCGTAGATGGCCTCCAGCGCGTCGAGGCTGGGCCGGTTGCGCGCGTCGATGCCCTCGACCACCGCGCGGTACTGCACCACGGCGTCGTCCACCCGGCCGAGGTCGTCGCGCAGCAGGCCCGCGAGGCGCAGCGTGTGGCCGACCTTCTCCTCCGGGTCTTCAGTGATCTGCGCGCGGCGCGAGAGCACCGTCACCAGCTTCTCCGCCTCGCCCGAGGCAGTGTGCAGCCGGTCGAGGGACTCCAGCGCGTCGGGGTCGAGCGGCGCCACGTCCAGCACGAACTGGTACGCGCCCTCCGCCGAGGGCAGGTCGCTCCGCTCCTCCTCGTGCACCCGCGCCAGGCGCTTGCCGATGACGACCCGCACGTCGTCCGTGGTGCTCTCCGCCTCGACCACGTCGGCGTAGACGTTGGTGAGGTCGTCCCACGCGCCGGTCGCCGCCGCGAGGCGCTCGACCTCGGTGAGCGAGCGGTCGTCGAGGGGGCTCTCCTTCACCGCGCGACCGAGCCACTCGAAGGCCCCGACGGCGTCGGCGCGCTTCTCCTCCAGGATCTCCGCGATGCCCCGCATCGCCAGCACCCGGTCGCCCACCTCGGGGATGAGGTCGAGCGTGCGGGCCTGGAGGTCGGCGAGCTTCTCCCAGTCCTCGTACATCCGGTAGAGCGGGTCGAGCGCCGCCGCGACCTCGGCGCGCAGCACCCCCCGGGCGAACATCGCCTCCAGCGCGGCGACGGTCTCCGCGTGGTCGGCCTGCACATCGATGATCTCGCGGTACACCGCGAGCGCCCCGGCGGCGTCGTTGAGCCGGTGCTCGAGCACCTGCCCGAGCCGGTAGCGCAGCGACACGGCGTCGTCGGGCGAGAGGTCGGACAGCGTGAGCTCGCGGCGCAGCACCTCGGCCACCTGGGGCCACTGCTCCAGGGCCTCGTAGAGCCGGTCGAGGGCCCGCAGCGCGCTCGCGTTGCCGGCGTCGACCTCCAGCACCGCCCGGTACCGGCTGATGGCCGCGTCGGCGTCGGCGCGCTGTACCTCGTGGATCTGGCCCACGCGCAGCAGCAGCTCGACGTGGCGGTAGGGGTCATCCGTGAGCGAGTCGACCGCGGCGTCGTAGACCTCCACCACGCGGTCCCAGCGCGCGAGGCTCTCCGCGAGGCGCTCGAAGCTGGTGAGGTTCTCCTCGACGCGCGGGTCGAGGGCGACCGCGCGGGCGAGCGCATCGAACGCCGCCTCCGGGCGGTCGAGCGCGGACTCGTTCACGTCCGCGATGCGCTGCAACAACTCCAGCTTGCGCGGAACATCCTCCGTGTGGCGCACCTCGACCTCGAGCACCTCCACGAGCGGCTCGAAGGCCCCGGAGGCGGA
>CAIOSS010001387.1 GCA_903860995.1 uncultured delta proteobacterium
CCGACGCCCGCGACGCCCAGCGCGAGGCAGGCGGCCAGGAGCGCCCGCGGCGGAAGAGACCAGTGTGGGCGGGCGGTCATCGGGGTGCGCACGCTAGTGGAGCAAACCCGCGAATTCAAGCGAGGCCCGTGACGAGCGCGAGGCGTCAGTTGTTCCACGGGTCGCGCAGCCCATCGTGATGGGCCGGCGGCGCGACGGGCGGCGCGGGCGGAACCAACGGCGGCGCGGGGCGGGCGTGGGCGCCCACCTCCGAGGCATCCGGGCGGTGGTGCCGACGGCGCTGCGCCTCGCTGAGCGGCACGAACATCACCGCGGGGTCGCCCCGGTGCAGCTCCACCACGACGGTCTCGTAGCCGTCGACCTCGATGCGATACGCCTCCGGGGCCCCCTGGGGTCGGGGCAGCACCAGCGGCTGCGGGTTGATCTCGCCCACCACCTCAGCCCCGCTGCGCCCGCGCAGCACGCGACCGCGCTCGGTGACGTTGGTGCGCAGCTGGATCTCCGTGCGCACCGGCGCAGCGACCTGCCGCGGGGCGAGCGGCGGGACGACCCCCGGGACCGCCGACGGCGGAGCGACCGGGCGCGGAGCGACCGTGACAGTGACCCCGGGCGGAGGCCCGTCGGGCCCCTGCTGAGCGCGACCCACCAGCGCGTAGCCCCCGACGCCGAGCATCACCCCGGCGCTCACCACGGCGCCCGCGAGCACCCAGCCCCAGCGCCGCGCCGACGCCGTCGGACGCTGCGCAGGCGCAACGCCCACGCCGGGGGCGGTGTCGACGGGGCCGGGGCGCGTCGACGGCGGACCCATGGTCGGCGCCGACGAGCGATCGGTCGTGCTCTCGAGGATGGGCGAAGGACGCACCCAGGTTTCGCCGTCCAGCGCAGGAGGAACGGTGTCCAGCCCGGGCTTGCGCGCGATGGGGGACGCTCCCATCGCGTGCAGCCCCGGGAGCATGTCACGGCTGAACTGCGCCGTGGCCTGGTCGGAGTCGTCGAGGGCCTGCGAACTCTCGCCCATGCGCACCCGCTCGAGGTCGGCGGCCACCTCCTCGAGCGAGTCGTAGCGGGCCTCCTTGGTCTTCGCGAGGCACTTCAGGATCACCGCCTCGAAGGCCGGTGACATGCGCGCGCACTCGGGGAACACCCGGGGGTGCACGGGCGTGTGATAGAGGTGCGCCGTCAGGATGCCCATGAGGTTGTCGGCGTCGAAGGGCACCTTCCCCGAGGCCATCTCGTACATGAGCACCCCGAGGCCGTAGATGTCCGTCTTGTGATCGATGTTGCGATCACCCGAGGCCTGCTCCGGGGACATGTAGTGGGGCGTCCCGAACACCGAGCCCGTGCGGGTGCGCGCGGCCTTGGAGTTCTGGACCTTCGCGATCCCGAAATCGAGGATCTTCACGAAGTACGGTTCATCGGGCTTGCGCACGACGTGGAAGTTGTCGGGCTTGATGTCGCGGTGGACGATGCCGATGGCGTGCGCGGCCCCGAGCCCCTCGCAGATCTGCAGCGCGAGGTGGATGGTGAACTCCTCGGACATCGGCTGACGCCGGTCGCTGCCCGCGGGCTTGGGCATGCGCGCGAGCACGTCGCCGAGTGAGCGCCCCTCCAGGTACTCCATCACGAAGAACCGCGAGTTGTCGGGCAGCGAGCCCCAGTCGTAGATCTCGACGATGTGGGGGTTGTTGATCGACGCCGCGGCGCGCGCCTCCTGCTCGAAGCGCACGACGAGGTCTTCCTCCGCGCTGTACTCCGCGCGGAGCACCTTCACCGCGTACCGGCCGCCGCTCTCGGTGTCGCGCGCGCTGTAGACCACGCCCATGCCGCCGTCGCCGAGCACGCCATCGACGGCGTATCGACCGAGGATGGTCGTACCTACCAGCCGGTCGCGCTCCGAGGCGACCACGAGGAGGTCGAGCACGGCGCCATCGACGTCGCAGATGCGCGCGTTGGTTTCGAGGAACCGCTTACCGCATTTGGGACACTGTCGCATCGCCCTGTGCCGCCCGGTGGGTGACCTGAACCCCGAACACCGTCGGCTTCCAGGTCACAGGTAGCGCTTTCGCCGCTCCGAAACAAGCGCGCAGCGAATCAAAAGCGGCTTCAGCGTGAGGGAGCTGACCCCTGCCGACGCTGCAGCATCCGGAGGGCCGCACCCGCGCGATCGCGCAGCGAGGCGTCCGAGGCCCCGCTGGAAACCGCCTGGAGCGCGGCCCGCGCGCCCGCGAGGTCTCCCTGCTCGGCGAGCATCAGCCCCAGCGCATAGCGCGCCGACAGGTCATCTGGGCTCTGTCGGGTCGCGGCCGTCGCCTGCTGCACCGCGCCGGGTCGATCGCCCGCGGCCCAGAGCGCCTGCGCGAGCTCGACGCGCAGCGCCGCCGTCGGCGTGAGCTGCGTCGCGCGCCGCAGCGCATCGACCGCCAGACGCGCCTCGCCGAGGCGTCGCAGCGCGGGCCCCGCAAGGC
>CAIOSS010001388.1 GCA_903860995.1 uncultured delta proteobacterium
CCGGGTCGCGGATGATCCTGAAGCACATGGCCTTCGAGCGGGAGGGCAACCGGGCGCGGGTGCGAGGGTGGTTCGAGGCCGCGGGCATCGCCCCCGATCGGCTGGAATTCGTGGGCTTCACGGCCCGCTGGCAGGACGCCCACGCGCTGTACGCGAGGGTCGACCTCGCGCTCGACTCCTTCCCCTACAACGGCGCGACCACCACCTGCGAGGCCCTCTCGCAGGGCGTCCCGGTGGTGGCGCTGCGCGGCTCGACGCACGCCGGGCGGGTGAGCGCCGCGATGCTCACGGCCCTCGGGGAGACCTCCCTCCTCGCCGAGACCGAAGGCGAGTACGTGTCCATCGCCAGCGCGCTCGCCCGCGACCCGGCCCGCATTGAAGCGCTGCGCGCCTCGCTCCCCCGCCGCTGGCAGGAGAGCCCTGTCGGCTCGCCCGAACGCCTGGCGCGCGAGCTCGAGGACGCCTACCGCGCGGCCTGGCAGCGCGCCCTCGCGGGGCCGCGCCCGAAGTCCATCCCGACCACGGACGAGGTCACGCTCCCCGCGAGCGACTACGACCTGGTGGATGGCGGCGACGGCGTGCTGGTGGCGGTGCCGCCCTCGCTGGAGAGCCTCACGGCGTACGTGCTGCGCGAGCAGGGCGGATGGTTCGAGGACGAGCTGGCCTTCGTGCGCGCGCTCACCCGCCCGGGCGAGCGGGTGCTCGACGTCGGCGCCAGCTACGGGCAGTACGCACTGCCTCTGGCTCGCGCGGTCGGCCCCGACGGGAGGGTGTGGGCGGTCGAGCCCGCGGCGCGGACGGCGGCGTACCTTCGGGCGAGCGTCGGGCGCAACGGCTTCGCGCAGGTGACGGTGGTGCAGGCCGCGCTGTCCGATCGGCCGGGCGAGGGGGCGCTCCACATGGGGGCCCTCAGCGAGCTCGCGGGGCTCACCGCCGACCCGACGCAGCACAGCGCCTCCGAGGCGGTGGGCGTGCGCACCCTCGATGCGCTGCGTGCCTCGCTCGATCTTCGCGGCGTCGACCTCGTGAAGCTCGACGCCCAGGGCGAAGAGTCCGCCATCGTCCGCGGGGGGGCGGTGTTCTTCGGGGAGGAGTCGCCCCTGGTGTTGGCCGCGATGCGCCCCGGCGCCACCGTGGGCGCCCTGCGGGGCACCTTCGCGGGCCTGGGCTACGGCTGCTACCGGCTGGTCCCGGGGCTCCAGGTGCTCGTCCCCGCGCCCACCGACGACGCCCTCGACCGCTTCTCGCTCAACGTGTTCTTCTGCAAGCCCGACCGGGCGGAGGCCCTCGCAGCGCGCGGACTGCTCGCGTCCTCGACCGCCGTCGCCGTCGCGCCCTCGACGCCCGCTCGCTGGCGCGACGACCTCGGCGAGCTTCCCTACGTCGGCCAGCTCGTCCCGTTCTGGACCAGCCTCCATCCCGGTTGCGACACCCTCGAAGCCGCGCTCGACCGATGGTGCGAGGCGCACGATCCCGCCGTCGCCGTCGGGGCGCGGGTGCGCGCGCTGGAGCTCGCGCTCGATCTCCTCTCCGCGGCCCTCGACCAACACCCTACCCTGCCGCGGCTGGTGACGGTGGCCCGGGTGGCGTGGGCGCTCGGCCTGCGCGAGACCGCCGTGGGTGCCCTGCAGACGGCGGTGGAGTGGTTCACCCACGGGGAGGGCATCGCGCTCGACGAGCCCTTCCTCGTGCCTTGCCCGCGCTTCGACGCCACGCACATCCCGAGCAACGAGGCAACCTGGTGCTTCGCGGCGGTGTTGGAGCAGCTCGAGCGGCTCCGGAGCTTCTCGTCGTACTACGAGGGCCGTGGGTCGCGTCCCTTCCTCCAGGCGCTCTCGCAGCTCGGCTTCGTCGGCGA
This sequence comes from uncultured delta proteobacterium, assembly GCA_903860995.1. Classification (GTDB taxonomy): domain Bacteria; phylum Myxococcota_A; class Polyangia; order Polyangiales; genus SCUS01. The sequence goes on from CAIOSS010001388.1 coordinate 1,859, forward strand.
GGACATGCAGCGCCGGGCGGAGCTCATCGACGCCCGCTTTGGCCGCGAAAGATAACCGGCTCCCCCCCGCCAATGCCCACGCGCCCGATGCTCATCGCCCAGGTCGACCCGCCGCACGCCACCCGGGGGGGTGACTGGTTCTATCGCACCTTCGCGCCCGGCCGCGCGA
>CAIOSS010001389.1 GCA_903860995.1 uncultured delta proteobacterium
CCAGACCGACGGCGAAGCCCCGCCCGCGGAGGATCCGCACGAGGAGACGGGCCTCGCCGCGGGCCTCGCCGCGGGCCTCGCCGCGGGCCTCGCCCTCGGCGCGGAGCTCAGCCTTCCAGCTCTCCAACGCCGGGTTCTTCGGTAGCTGACTGATGTCGATCATGACCGCGCTCCTCATCTGTTCCATCAAGGATGGGTGCAACACCGCGAGGATGCCCTCCAGGGTCGCCTGTCGCAATCGCTCGTCCGCCACCGTCGTGGCCCGCTCCAATGCGCGCCGTGCGAGCTCCGCGGCCCTGCGCCCGCGTCGCCGCTGCATCACCCACGCGGCGAACACCGCCATCTCTGGCGCACCCCTCAGCAGGATCATCTCGGCCTCGGCGGGCCCGAGGTGCAGCACCGTCGGCCGGACGCCCCAGCGGGTCTCACCCGATCGATGAACCGCCGCCCGCCGCGCCCAGTTCGCCACGGCCCGTGAGGCCGTGATCACCACCAACTCGCCGTCGAGGCCGTAGCGGTCACCCATCACCGCCATCGCCAGCGGCCACCGGCGCGCCTTCGCCTCGTCGGGCCGTCGCTGCACCTCCACCAGCACCCACTTGCCCGCATCCGCAGCGGCCGCCTCGCGCAGCACCAGGTCGGGCGTCACCTCCACCGGCAGGGCCGAGCGTAGCGCCGAGTCTTCCACCACGAGCGACGCAGACCACCGTACGTGGCCCGTGACCTCGAGCAGCGCGCCCAGCCGCGACGGGTCATCGCGCAACCACAACAACACCGACTCGTGGACGATCGACGGAGACATGCAGCGCGTCCGTCGCAGGCGACGTGCCGCACGAATCTACCGAAAATTACAGCGCTCGGGGGGGTGGCGGGGGGTGGCGGCGGAGGTGGCGGCGGAGGTGGCGGCGGAGAGGGGTGATCCCCGCTACGCGTGCTTCTTGATGGCGGCCGCGAGGGTCGAGACCATCTGGTCGATGTGGGCCGGCTCGACGACGTACGAGGGCGCGAGCACGAGGTTCTCCCCCGCGGCGCGCACCAGCACGCCCTGGTGGAAGCACTCCAGGAAGATGTCGAAGCTGCGCTTCCCTGGGGTGCCCGGGATGGGCGCGAGCTCCACCGCGCCGGCGAGGCCCAGCGTGCGCAGGCCCACCACGTTGGGGAGGCCCTTCAGCCCCGAGTGCATCGCGTCGCCCAGCGCCGTGCCCATGGTGCCGGCGCGGGCGAAGAGGTCCTCGTCGCGGAAGAGGTCGAGCGTCGCGATGGCCGCGGCGCAGGCCACCGGGTGACCCGAGTACGTGTACCCGTGGAAGAACTCCACCACGTGCTCGGGGCCCTGCATGATCGCGTCGTAGAGCTTGCCCCGGCAGATCACGCCGCCCATCGGGATCACCCCGTTGGTCACGCACTTGGCGAAGTTGAGCATGTCCGGGACGACGCCGTAGTAGTCCGCCGCGAAGGGCTTCCCGAGGCGGCCGAAGCCGGTGATCACCTCGTCGAAGATCAGCAGGATGCCGTGCTTGTCGCAGATCTCGCGCAGGCGCTTCAGATAGCCCTTCGGGGGGATGTACCAGCCCGCGCTCCCGACCACGGGCTCGACGATGATGGCCGCGACGTTGCTCGGGTCGTGCAGCGGCAGGATGCGGGCCTCGAGCTCGACGAGCGGGTCTTCGCTCCAGACGGGCTCGGCGCCGTGGACGTACGCGTGGTTCACCGGGTCGTGGGCGAAGCGCAGGTGGTCGACGCGCGGCAGCAGCGCGGCGCCGAAGGCCTTGCGGTTGGCCGGGATGCCCCCGACGCTCATCCCGCCGAAGCCCACGCCGTGGTACGAGCGCTCGCGGCCGATGAAGACCGTGCGGTGCCCCTCGCCGCGGGCCCGGTGGTAGGCGAGCGCGACCTTGAGCGAGGTGTCCGCGGCCTCGGAGCCCGAGTTGCAGAAGAGCACCTTGTCGAGGTCGCCGGGCGCGAGCGAGGCGATGCGCTCGGCCGCGAGGAAGGCCTGGTCGTTGCTCACCTGGAAGGCCGTCGCGTAGTCGAGGGTGTCGAGCTGCCGCTTGATGGCCTCGTTGATGGGGCGGCGGTTGTGGCCCGCGGCGACGCACCAGAGGCTCGACACGCCGTCGAGCACCCGGCGCCCGTCGTGCGTGGTGAAGAACATCCCGTCGGCCGCGACGAAGACCCTCGGGTCCTTGTGGAACTGCCGGTTGGGCGTGAAGGGCAACCACTGGTTGTCCATGGTGAACTCGACGTTGCTCATGGGCGTCGCTGATACCCGATCCGCGCCCCGATGGGGAGCAGGGGCGCACGGCGCCGCGGCCTCCCCTCAGGGCTCCACGGCCGTCTCCCGGCCCTGGTCATACCGGAGGGTGTATGGCCGCGCCTGCACCACCACGAGCTCGCGCCGGGGGCCGTGCAGGATGAACTCCACGTCCATGGCGTGCGCGTGGTCCCACGGGTCGGGCACGAAGCGCTCGTGGATGGCCCGCAGCGCCCCCGCGAGGCGCAGCAGCTCCGCCTCGGTGAGCACCGCCGCGCCGTTGGTGAGCGAGCTGCGCGCGATGCGCTCGAACTCCCCGGCCTCGCCGTAGGTGTAATAGATCACCTGCTCGGGCACCTGGTCGGCGCGCGCGCTGGTCACCGCGCCCCCTTCGTCGCCCGCGACCTGGGCGTTGACGAAGTACGCCGGGCGCCCCTCGTTGAAGGGGTTGGCCGTGATGGCCACCCCGTTGACCACGTCGTCGTCGATGGACTCCTGCACCAGGATGGCCATGGCCACCCGCGACTCGTCGATGCGGAAGAAGCTGCGCTCCTGGTGGGCCTGGAGGTTCCAGGTGCTGGCCCACACGGCGCGGATGGCGTCGGCGAGCGCCGCGTCGGTGGAGCCCGCGTCGATCACCACGGAGCGGTAGAGCCCCGCGCCGTTGAAGCCCGGGAGGTCCTCGGCGTTGGTGCTCGAGCGCAGCCGGATGCGCCGCGACGTCGGGATGAGCGCCCGCGCCCGCGCCCGCACCGCCGCGAGCAGCGCCGGGTCCACCGGGGCCGTCGCGATGCGCTCGCGCAGGAGCCGCAGCTGCTCGGCGCGGCGGTCGGGGTCCGAGCGCGCGGCGGCGTCGGCGAGCATCACGTCGCGCAGCACCGTCGCCCCCGAGCGCTGCCCGTGCGCGAGGTACGCCGCGAAGGGGATCACGAAGCCCCGCGGCACCGCCACGGCCCCGCCGATGGCGGCGAGCTCGCCGAGCTGCGCGGCCTTGGCGCCCGCCACCCCGAGGTCGCCCCGGCGCAGCCGAGCGAGCTCGGGGAGCCCCGGGTCCGTCGGGGAGAGCGCGGGCAGCGAGGTCGACCGCGGGCGCATCGACTCCCACGCGCGCTCGGCGTCGGCCTGCGTGGCGGGCACGAGGGTCCAGCCCTGCGGGGTCACCGTGAGCTGCACGAGGCGCCCGTCGAGGGCCCGCACGGTCGGGTGCTGGAGGGCGTCGCGCAGGCCCATGTCGGCCGTGCCGCGGTTGGTGGCGAGGATGGCCAGGTGGCTGAGCGGGGTCTGGAATTCCTGGGTGATCACGCCGGCGCAGACGGGCAGGTCGAGGGGCGCGTGGGCGAGCACCAGCACGTCGGTGCGGCGCACCCGGGAAGGGTCGAGCGGGCCGTCGATGATGCGCAGCGTGCCGAAGGCCACCCCGGGGTTCACCGGCTGGTACACCATGCCCGCGTAGATCTCGTCGGAGCTGAGCACCGGCACGCCCGACCGTACGAAGTCGGCGCGCGCGTCGTCGTGGCCCGGGGGCACGGGGTGGTAGCGCAGCCGGTCGCCCAGCCAGGTGCGGGAACGGATGGCGTTGAACACCCGCACGGTGCGCGGCACGTCGAGGGTGTCGCCCGCGACGAGCTCGTACCACCAGGCGTCGGTGTCGCGATGGTGCATGAGGGTGCCGAGCACGAAGCGGCGGTCCGGGCGGCGGTACTCGCGGATGTTGAAGGCCGCGTGGTCCTCGACGGGGTTGAGCGCGGTGGAGAGGAAGCGCGCCGCGAAGAAGTAGTGGACCTCCCAGCGGCGGGACTGGAGGAAATAGATCCGGTCGTGGTCGTCGAGGTCGACGATGACCTTCACCACCTCGGTGCGCGCGAGGCGCTCGCGGCCCGGCGTCGCCGCGAGGGCGGCCCACACCGCCGCGGAGGGGATGGCGTCGGCGTAGTCGGCGTCGGGGTGCACGGCGCCGTCGGGGCTCCGAGGCCCGCGGGGGTCGAGCACCGGTCGCGGGGTCGAGGCGCAGGCCACCGCAAACACCAGCAGAAACAGCGCGAAGCGGTGCATCGAGGCGTTGGAACGTATCACCGCACGGATCGGTTTCTCGCGCCGCCCGACGCTGGTAGCGCCCGAGGCATGACGCGGGGGACCTGGCTTGCGATCGCGGGCCATGCGTCGAAGCTCGCGCAGACCTCACCCCCGCTGCCGCGATGCCCCTCTCCATGAATGGCTGTCCTCTGGTCTCATTTTCATCATATTTTCTCGGCACTCTTTGGGGTCTCGTCCTCGCTTCGGACCGGGGTTGGTCGCGTCCCGCGCCTGCACCCCGGGCAAGCGAAGGCAGGCGCCCCCGCAAAGGGGGGCTTTCGGAAGGACGCCTTGCAAGCCGCGTCTTCGCACCAGCTGGGACACCCTAAGACCCCGTCATCGGTTTCGTTCAGCGCCTCTGGAAGCCCCGCAGGGCGGCG
>CAIOSS010001390.1 GCA_903860995.1 uncultured delta proteobacterium
GGCCGCCCTGCGGCGGCGGCGGCGGCGGCGGAACCCGCGCGACGCTGTCCCCGCCCGCGGCGCTGGTGCCCGCGGTGGCGCGCTGGTCGGGACTGCCCGTCCCGGTGGGCGGCGCGGACGGGTCGCCCGGAGGCAGCGTCGGCGAGGCGGTGCCCGCCGGAGGCGTCGGCTGCCCCGGCTGGACCTGCTGCTGCTGCGCCCAAGCGGTGGGCGCCCCCAGGAACATGGCGATCAGCGCGCTGCGCCTCGCGATCGAACGGCGATTCATCGAGTACCCTTTCACCCTGAAACCGACAGTCACTCTTCGGCGATCGACCGCTCGTGCAGGCAGCAGTCCCGCGGATGCTCACACACCGTCTGGCCGTCGCCCTGCACCACGAAGTCCGAGCCGCAGCGGGGCTGGATGATCCAGTTGGGCCCCACCTGCTTGAGGGTGCCCGTCACCGTCGCCGTGGGGCCGCGGAGGCGCTGCGGGTCGAAGTTGGGGTTCACGATGCGCGGCGCGATGGCCATGCGGGCGCGGGCGCCGGCGCCCATCGCGGGGAGCGTGACGGTGATCTGGCCGTAGCGGGTCCAGTTGCTCCACTCCGAGCAGTTGATGTCCGCGGCGCAGGCGTCGGCGCACTGGTTCTCCGGGCCGCCGTCGTAGGCGATGCGCCCGTCGGTGTTGAGGTCGCAGTTGGTGGCGCCCATCGAGGGGATGCCGTTGGGCGCGAGCCCGGGGCCGATGAGGGAGGGCAGCAGCACCTCGCGCACCCGGGCCAGGGACGACTCGTGGCGCTCCATGAGGATGTCCATGGCGATCGTGGTCGGGGTGATGTCGATCGGGTCGGGGATGAGGCACTGCCCCGCGGCGGCGTCGTTGGGGCGCCACGCGAGGCCGATCTGGTACCCGGGCTGCGCGAGCTGCGTGGTGCTCACGAACTCCGCGACGGATCCGGTGAGGGTGTCGATGAGGTCGCAGGGGCGCATGCCGTCGGGCGAGCGGAAGTTGAACGAATACAAGCTGTTGTAACAGGGCCTGCCGTCGCACGAGCGGTCGTCGATGTCCGTGACGAAGAAGCCCGAGTTGTCGGTCTGCGTGACCACCAGGCGGTGCCTGCGATCGTCCGCCAGCGGGGCGTCGGGGGTGACCCGGCCGCGCAGGGTGACGCGCTCGCCGAGGAGGGGCGTGACGGCGCTGCGGCCCTGGATGTCGACGATGTTGGGGAGGTCGAAGTAGAGGGGCTCGCTGGTGCCGACGGCGTAGGAGCCGGCGCGCTCGGTGTCGTCGTTGGCGGCGGCGCACCCGAGGTCGGCGGGGAAGTCCACGAGGCCGTCGCCGTCGTCGTCGCGGCCGTTGGCGCAGGCGGGCGCGGGGCTGCGGCGCGGGTCGACGGGGGTGTACCCGCCCTCCTCGGCCCAGATGCGAGACTGGCCGTAGCCGCGGGCGACGGTGACCTCGAGCCCGGTGGCCACGCCGCCGGTGAGCCTCACCATGTTGCCCAGGACGGCGCCCTCGGGGCCGGTCACGCGTCGAAACTGCCCCGGGGCCATGGAGAGCCCGACCCAGCCGTTGAAGCCCGTGACGCGGCGGTTGTCGCGCGAGCGCACCTCCACCTGGAGCTGCAGGGGTACGCCCTCGCTGGAGAAGGGCAGCGGCGCCTCGGCGGTGCCCCGGTTGCCCGCGGTGGTGACGATCACGGTGGCGACTCCGCCCGCGCGGTCGTCCTGGTACTGGTCGGGAATGGCCCCGCCGCAGCTGGCGAGCACCAGGGCGAGGGCGCCGTAGGAGCGCGTGGACTTCATCGGCTCACCATCCGTAGGCGGCCGTCGACCCGGGCGCCGGTGCTGTCATCGATGCAGGAGAGGATGCGGCACGAGAGGGCCGCGCGGGTGGAGGCCGTGCACTGGCAGGCGCTGGTGGCAGCGGCGTTGGGGAGCGACGGGCAGCTGCGGCGCACCAGGGCCTCGATGTCGTCGCGGCACTGGCGCAGCACGCAGCGCCCGGCGCCGGCGGCGCAGGTGGAGATCGTGCCGCAGACGCGCGATCCCTCGTCATAGACCTGGCGCCCTTCGCAGGCGCAGACGAGGGTGTCGGACATGCAGTCGCTGTCGGACTGGCAATCGCGCAGGCCGTCGTCGGGGTGCGCGGGGATGGACAGGAGCGCGCGGTCGGTGACCCCGGCGCGGCGGTTGCGCTCGATGGTGACGGTGGGGTCGTAGCCGCAGGGGCGGGCGTTGCGCACGAGGTCGACGACGGCGTCGCGCTGCTCGACGCGGGTGTCGACCTGCGTGGTGTTGCGCTGGAGCACGAAGAACCCGGAGCCGCCGCCGGCGATGTAGTTGTTGACCGCTGCGACGTAGGAAGCGTTGGGCGAGAGCGGGCTCATGCAGCGGCGCGCGTTGGGCTCGCAGAGCGAGCGCTCGGCGGGGGGCGTGGCGTCGAAGCCCCGCGGGGGGTTGCACTCGTCGTCGGTCTGGCAGGGCCGGTCGGTGACGCCGATGTTGATGGTCTCGGCGCAGTTGGTGAGCGGCTGCCCCTGGGCGTCGAGGCGGTTGGGGCAGGCGCCGCACACGATGACCACCCGGGCGCCGGCGATCTGCGCCTGCGAGTTGCAGCCGCGGCCGGCGGAGCGGCGCGCGACGAAGTCGAACATCTCCTGCACCTCGCGGCCCGAGAGGTTCATCGTGGTGATGGAGTTGTCGAAGGGGAACACGTTGAACATCTGGTCGAGCGCGATGGGCCCGGCGGGGATGTTGTCGCGGATGCCGAGGGAGTTGGTGAGGGAGAAGTCGGACTGCACGCCGAGGCGCAGCCACATGCTGGTGGTGACCAGGTTGCCGAGGGCGGAGTCGCCGCCGTTTTCGGGCGTGCGGGTGATGTCCGCGGGGGCGTAGCCCACGAGGTTGTCGAGGTTGGCGAGCGAGTCGAGGGCGCGCGCGTAGGGCTCGAGGAGGTTCTTCATCGTGGGCTCTTCGGGCACGGTGCTGTCGACCGGGAAGAGCGTGAAGCGGTGCGAGACGACCTCCCAGCGGTCGCGGGCGTCGTAGTCCTGGGGGCGGCCCGGGTAGATGCGCTCGGGGTCGCGGGAGAGCACCGAGTCGAGGCGCCCGAGGTATTTCATGAAGGCGCCGGAGTGCTGGAGGATGGCGCGGCGCGGGCGGCAGGCGCGGGCGCGGTAGCCGCGGGCCAGCTGCCAGTAGTTGCGGGCGCCGGAGGGCGGGCACACGCCGCTGGGGGCGCAGCACTCGTTGGCGGGGCACGCGGCGGCGGTGGTGGGCCGCTGGACCACGTCGCTGAGCTCGGGGACGAAGTGGGCGCCGCGCTGGTCGAAGGGCCGGCAGTCGGTGACCTCCTGCGTCGGGTTGAGCACGATGTGCAGGTGGCCGCCGAGGACGATGTCGACGCCGGTGGTGAACTCCAGCGTGTGGATGTCGTCCTCGAGGCCGATGTGGCTGACCATCACGATGACGTCGGCGCCCTGCTCGCGGACGAGGTCGATGTAGTGCTGGGCGGTCTCGATGGTGTTGAGCGGCGTGATGCCGAGGCGGTTGGGCTGGTCGAAGATGGAGGTGATGGACGAGAGGTTGCCCATCCCGATGACGCCGACCTTGAGCCCCCGGAGGTTGAAGAAGGCGTAGGGGCGAACGAAGCGCCCGAGCTCGGCCGAGCCCGGGGTGGTGGGGTCGTCGAACTGGTAGTTGGCCGCGAGGGTCTCGAAGGTGCCCCAGCGAGAGAACTGCCGGGCGAAGTTGAGCGCCCCGCGGTCGAACTCGTGGTTGCCGACGACGACGGCGTCGACGCCGGTGTGGGCGAGCGCGCGCACCTCGGCCTCGCCGTTGAAGTAGTTGAAGATCGGCGCGCCCTGGAAGCAGTCGCCGGAGTCGAGGTGCAGGATGCGGTCGGCGTGGCGCCGCTCGCGCTGGATGAGGTAGTTCATCCGGGCGGCGCCGCCGAAGGGGGCCTTGCTGGGGTCGAGCCCGAGGTTCTGGTCGGTCTGGTTGACCTGCTGGAAGTACGGGAAGAGCCGCGAGTGCCAGTCGGCGGTGTGCAGCAGCGTGAGGCGCACGTCGCCGCGGAGGTCGTACTGCTCCCCGGGGCTGTTGCACCCGAGCGCGAGCAGGCTCAACGCGAGGAGGGCGAGCGCGAGCCCACGGGACAGAACGGCGCGGGGGGTCGACACGTCACGCGAGCGCAAGGAAACCTCTCCACACCCGGGGAGGAGGGCTCCCGGGTACCGCCGTGGCTCATAAACCCGAAGCGCCCGCGGCGGCAAGCAAGGTCGGCGCGTCGTCGGGTGCAAGCGCACCCGGCGCCGTGATACTCACCCTGGCACTATGTCGGGTGGCGGCGGCGGGGACTCTCCCCTGTGGAAGTACATGTTCGCGGGCGGCACCGCCGTCTGCGGGCTCGGCACATGGATGCATCACGGGCACGTGGGGCCAGGCTTCCTCGCCCCGGTGCTGCTCGGGCTCGGCGGGCTCGCGCTGGTCTTCGGCTCCTGCGAGGCGATGATCAAGTGCGTCGAGGCCCTCGGCGAGCGCCAGAAGTGGAACGACTTCGTCGCCGGCACCATGGCGGGCCTCGCCTCCAACGTGCCCGAGATCATCATGCTGGGCTTCGTCGTGGCGGCGGCGCCGCGGGTGGCCTTCGTGGTCACCTGCCTCACGCTGCACGTCAACGCCCTCATCTTCGGCGTGTACTCCGCGCTGCTCCCGAAGAACGAGACCGGCCACGCCCTGCTCCCGTCGGCCATCACCAAGCTCGGGGCCGACCTGCTGGCCTGCGCGGCGGGGGTGTTCCTGGCGCTGGGCACCATGATGTTGACGCTCAAGGTCTTCGACGCGGGCGACCACCGCGGCGAGGGCCTCGGGGCGGGCGACCTCTACGCCATCGGCATCGCGCTCCTCGCGGTGCAGGTGGTCTCCGTGCGCGAGCTGCTGTCGCGCTTCTCCTCCACGGACGCCACGGCGCCTGGCGCGGCGAAGGCCACCGAGGGGCCGCGGCCGCCGCTCGGGCCCATCGTGATGTACGGCGCCATCGGGATGGTGGGGTCGTTCCTGGGCGGGCACGCGGTGGGCGACTTCGCCGACGCGCTCGTCGACGCGCTCTCGCACCGCGGCTACTCGGAGATGGTCGGGGCCATCATCGTGAGCCTGTTCTCGGGCATCGCGAGCTACCTGATGATCGCCAGCGCGCACTTCAAGAAGAAGACCGACCTGGCGCTCTCCAACGTGGCGGGCGCCGTCACGCAGATGCCCTTCGTGGTGCTGCCCTGCACGCTCATCATGATGGCGACCTTCGCCAAGCTCGGGGTCATCCCGCACCTCCCCCACGGCGCGGTGCTCGCCATCGACCTCGAGACCACCAGCGTGCTGCTGCTGTCGTTCCCGACGCTGCTGGTGCTGTGGAAGTCCATCTCCGACGACGGCATGGTGAGCAAGCTGGAGACCGCCGTGATGGTCTCCGTCTTCGGGCTGATCATCTACTTCCTGGTGCAGCACGGCTGAGCGCCATCGCTCCGCCGCCTGCGCCTGCCCGACCGTGTCGCCCGCGTGGGCGTCTCCCTCGACGACCCGGCGCGAAGGCGAGCGGCGAGGGCGCCCGGAGGGCGCGACTCAAAGCGCCGCGACGTCGTGCGTTGCGTGGAGACACTGCGGGGGCCTCTCTTTCGGGTGTCGTGGACGCGTCGTCGACGCACCCCCCGTACCGGCGGGGACGAGCGACGCGCGGCAGCGGGGGGGAAGGTCGCCCTGGTCGCGAAGGGCCCCTTGCGACAGCGAGCACGTTCACCCGACGACTGAAGCGCGCCCGTCGTCGACGGAAGCCTTGCGGGTTCACTCCAAGGGCTCACGCGCGGTGCGCCCCTTCGCGACGCTCGACGCGGCCTCCCCACTGGCTCCTATCGTGGCGCCCGTGAGCACGCTGTCTCAGCGCCCGCGCCCCCTCCGCGTCTGGGACGATCCGCGCCTTCGGGCGCCCGACGAGGAGGCGTGGCTGCGCATGACGCCCCACGAGCGCGAGGCCGCGGCCGAAGCCATCGAGGCGGTGCTTGACGAGTACCGCGAGGCCATGACCGAGGGCACGCGCCACGTGAAGCGCAGGATGGGCATCGCCCTCGACCTCGACGCCCACTTCCGACGAACCGGCCACCAGGTGTACATCGGCTCCGAGCTCGCGGTGCTGTACCCCGGCGAGCCGGTGATCGTGCCCGACGTGCTCGCGGTCATCGACTGCGACCCCGACTACGAGCCCGAGCGTTGGGTGGTGCTCGACGAGAAGCGCGGTATCGACCTCGTGATCGAGGTGCGCAACCTCGGCAGGAAGCACAAAGACCTCGTCGAGAACGTGCGCGACTACGCCCGCGTGCGGATCCCCGAGTACTTCAGCTACGACTGCCGCAGCGGCGCGCTGCGCGGCTGGCGCCTCGCCGACCCAAAGGCCCAGAGCTACGCGCCCATCGTGCCGCAGGGGGGATACCTCCGCTCGCGGGTGCTCGGCCTCGACCTCGCGGTGGTGCACAACCGCCTGCGCTTCTTCTCCAACGAGTCGATGATCCCCTCGGAGTCGGAGCTCGTGACGCGGCTCCAGTCGCTCGTCGATGAACGCCAGGTCGAGCGCGACGACGCCGCACGGCAGCGCGACGACGCCCTCGACCGCATGGCGCGCGTGCAGGCCACCCTCGCGCGCAGCGTGCTGGAGACGTGTCGCCTGCGCGGCGTCGCCCTCGACGACGGGCAGCGCGCGCGCATCGCGGCCGAGGCCGACGTTACAACGCTCGCCGCCTGGGCCGGGCGCGCGTTCGATGTCACGCGCGGAGATGAGCTCTTCGCGTAGTGCCCCTTGCGACCGATGACCCCTTCACCCGACGACTGAAGCGCGCGCGGCGGCGTCGGTTCGCGGCGGCCTCGAGCGCCTCGGCGCGGTGCAGCGTCACCTCCGCAGCATCGTCGACGCCGTGCGGCGGCCGCGCGCCGCGGAAGGTCCGCGGCCCCCCGGAGAGATCGCGGGAGAGGTACGGACCGAAGGTGGTGTCCATCGCCGTCGCGCGCACCGTGTGGAGCGCGCCGTCGAAGAGCCCGTAGGGCGTCGGGGTGGCGAACCCGTGCGTGCAGCTCCCGAGGAGCGCGCAGAGGTCCGGGCGGGAGCGCCGCGCGGACCACGGGTAGCTTCGCACCCCCGCCGCTCCGGGCGCGCCGTCGAATCTGAACACCACGTCGACGGGCATCGTCGGGGCGTCTTCGTCCTGGGCGCAGCCGTCGAGGGTCGCGCAGCGCGGGGCAGTTGTGCCCCGGGCCGCTGCCGCCGAGCACGACGCCGAGGTGGTTCGCGACCGCGCGTCCGCTGTCGACGATCTGCCCGCGTCCCTCGACGTAGTGCTGCGTCGATCCGCCGCCGTCCTGGTTCATCGCGACGTCCGGCGGGGGCGCGCCGGCGGTGCTGGCGAAGGCGAAGATGGCGTCGACGAGCTGGTTGCCGTCCATCGAGGCGACGGTGGCGAAGAGGTACAGCAGGCGGCGGTCGGCGGAGAGCCCGATGGCCGACCGGCACGTGGCCCGGAGGATCACGGCGTCGCCGTCGAAGGGGTGCGTCACCTGCGCGTGGGCCCGACCGGGCCACGCGAACGCCCCGACCACGGCCGCGCCGACGACCCACGATCGGACCGCGACGAACCTCGCCATCGGGCGATGCTCGATGCGGCGCGGAAAGATGCAAGACCGCCGTGCGGCGGCCGGACGGTCAGGTCGCGGCGCGGCGGCGACGGCGCGCGAGCAGGAGCGCGAGGAGCCCACCGAGGGCCCCGCGCCCGGGCGTCGGTGCCCTGGCGAGGGAGCAGGCACACCCGGACTGCGCCGCGGCGTCGACCGCCACGTCATCGGGCGTGGCGGCCCTGTCGGCCGGCACGTCGTCCGCGGCGCCATCGGGCGGCGCGGCGCGGTCTACCGCGGGCGCATCGCGCGGGGCGGCGTCGAACGCGGGCGCGTCGATGGGCGTCGGCCCGGCGTCGATGGAGGCGACGCAGCCGCGCGCCGCGTCGCACGTGGTGGCGCCGGTGCAGGGCGTGAGCGTGAGGACGCCCCGCGCGCACGCCAGATGGTTCGCGCCGTCGCAGCGCAGCGCATCGGGGGTCGCGCAGCGCGGATCGGCGCACACGGCCCCCATCGCGTCGGCGAGGCATCGGTTGCTGCCGGCGCAGGCGTCCTCGCGGTACACACCCGCCGCGCAGGTGGCGACGAGCCCGCCCGCGGTGCAGCGATTCCCGTTGGGGGCCGCGGCGCAGCGCGCGTCGACGCAGCGGCCGCCCGTCGCATCGGCGCCGCAGGCCTGGCTCGCGGGGCACGACGCGGCCGAGTAGGCCCCGTCGAGGCAGGTCACCACCCGGCCGTCGGCGGCGCACCCGGTCGCGTTGCCGCGGCCGCCCGGGCAGCGGCCGTCGACGCAGTAGGCGTCCGTTCCCTGCGCCTCGCAGGTGGCGCCGAAGGCGGCGCAGTCGCCCGTCGAGAGGAAGCGCCCTCCCTGGCACGTCGTGATGCGCGTGGCGCTGCAACTGCGCCCGCTCGGCACGGTGCACCGCGCGTCGGGGGTCGCGGTGAACATCACTGCGAGGTGGTTCGCGACGGTGCGGGGGGTGCCGTCCGAGGGGGTGTTGCGCACGCTCCCGTCGACGAAGAGCGTCGAGCTTCCGCCGCCGTCGAGCATGGCGGCCTCGTAGCAGCCGAGTCCGGCCATGAGGGTGCGCGTCTCGTCGCAGGTCATTCCCGCCGCGGTGCTGCGCCGACCGTCGACCACCACCAGCCAGAGGGTGTTGCGGTCTTCACTGAACCCGATGGCGCTGCGCGGGTTGCGCGCGGTGTCGTAGCAGCCGGTGCGCGGCGCACCGTTGCTGATCAGCACGATGCCGTTGGCGCCGATGCCCTCGAAGAAGCGCAGCGGACGGGCCGTGGGCGTGGCGAGCGTCGGGTCGGTGTCGAGCGGCGCCGCGTTGCCGATATCGCAGCGCTTGTCGACGGTGCACCCGAAGTAGCCCCAGCGGCCCGCGAGGCGGTCGTTGGGGATGTGCCCGTGCCACAGGGTGCCGTCGGAGATGGCGATGCCCACGGGCGTGCGCCCGTCGGACCAGTCGCCGTTGATGGCCACGAGCGCGCCAACGTTGCGCGCGAAGGTGGGCGTGGTCACCGCCCGCTCGCGGACGTTGTCCGCCGAGGCGTGGAGCCCGACGCCCGGTGTGCGGAGGTCGATGCGCGCGGCGAAGATGTCCTGCGGCCCCGCGGTGTTGGTGCGGTGGAGGTAGTCGACCCCGGTGCGCACGCGCACCCAGGTGTCCCGGGGCTGCGCGAGGAGCGCAGGCGACGCCAGGACCACCGAGAGAACACCCGCGAGGCGAGGTGAGGCGCTCATGGCGCCGGATGCTAGAGGTTCTTCGGGGGTGGACCCAACACAGATGTGCACGCCGGATGGCGTCGTCCGATCCGGGCGGACGGGAGGGCGCCGCGAAGGGACCGGCGGCCGCGCTTCGAGCGGGGAGGCGCGTCGGGGTGAAGCCCCCGCACGCTGAGCCTCCACCGATCCATGCCCTGGCGGCGCGGGACTACGGCCCCATCGCGGGCACGCACGGGTGCATCGCGACGTTGCAGGTGAGCGCGGTCATGCCCGCGTAGCAGCCGATGAGGTACGGCGACGTCGCGGTGGCGTGGCAGTGGTACCCGCGCGGGGCGTCCGCGTGACCGTTGCAGCTGTCGAGCGCGCCGTGCCCGGCGGCGGCGTAGCTGGAGTGGATCGCGAAGCCCCCGAGCGCGCACCCGATGACTGGCGGGTGACCGTCGCTCAGCAGGTGGTTGGCCGCCGTGTCGCCGAGGCCGAATAGGAGCACCAACGGGGCACCGTCGTCGGCACGGATTCGATCGGGTTTACAGAGAGCCCGTGATCAGCAGGACACCCTCCCGCGAGCGTTGGCAGGAGCTCCCGGGACGCCGCCTTGGCCTCCCGAAGAGCGTCTAGCGCGCGTCCGCGGCGAGCGGCGTGATCGTCCCGCTCTGCGACTCGCGCATCGTGAGGTGCAGCTCGTTGTGCGCGCTCGTGGCGTGCATGGTTCCGCTGCGCATCGACGAGCCCGGCGGCAGGCCGGCCATCGCGGTGATGGAGCCGTTCATCTCGGCGGACAGGTCGAGGCACGGCGTGCGCTGCACCATCGCCCTGCCCCGCAGGCGCATCTGAC
>CAIOSS010001391.1 GCA_903860995.1 uncultured delta proteobacterium
CCCGCGCAGGCGCCCCCAGCGCTCGGCGGCGGCGCGCCGCTCGGCCGCGTCGAGGGACTCCAGCGCCCCGGGGAGGCGCTCGGTGGCGAGCAGGGTGACAGCCTCGGTGATGCGCTCGCGCATCTCGCGCGCGGCCTTCTCGGTGAAGGTGAGGGCGACGATGCGCTCGGGGGAGACGCCGGCCTTGCCCCAGACGTCGGCCGAGGCCAGGCCGCCGACGAGGTGCAGGTACACGGTGGCGAGCGCCTCGGTCTTGCCGGTGCCCGCGCCCGCGCGCACGACGGTATTACGTTCGAACGCGAACCATCTCCCTCGGCCGTCGCTCACGTCGGGTCTTCGGTGCTTCCAACGCCGCGCGGCGCGGGCGTAGGGAGTCTCCTACCGCGGCGCGGAGCCCGCCGCCACCGCGAGAAATGGTTGTGGAACCATTGGCCCCCGAGGAGAGCCGCACACGATGAGCAGGGAGGCGATCGCCACGTGGAGCTTCGCGATGGTGGTGCGCGAGCGCAAGCACGGGCAGCTCTGGTACCTGCCCGCGGGGCGCGTCGAGCGGGGCGACGAGGTGGCAGCGGTGTTCCGGTACGTGCTCGCGGGCGGGGCGGTGTACCCGCTGGCGCTGCTCACCGCCGAGGGGGCGCCGTGGGAGGGCGGGGTCGTATAGTCCGCCCCGTGAGGCCACCCACCACCATCCGCGCCGTGCTCTTCGACCTCGACGGCACCCTCGTCGACAACATGCCCTTCCACATCGACGCGTGGATCGAGACCGCCCGCTCCCTCGGCCGCGAGATCACCGCCGCCACCGTGATGCGCGACTTCGCCGGCCGCCGCAACGAGGAGATCCTCCCCGCGCTCCTCGGCCGCCCGCTCGACCCGGCCGAGCTCGCCGCCCTCGCCGACGCCAAGGAGGCCCGCTACCGCGATCTCTTCGCCCCGCACGTCGCGCCCATCCGCGGGGCCGTCGCCCTCCTCGACGAGCTCGCCGCGCACGGGGTGCTCTGCGGCATCGCGAGCGCCGCGCCGAAGCCCAACCGCGACTTCGTGCTCGACCGCCTCGGCCTGCGCGATCGCTTCCGGGTCATCGTCGGCGCCGAGGAGGTGTCCCGCGGCAAGCCCGCCCCCGACCTCTTCCTCCTGGGCGCCTCGCGCCTGGGCGTCGACCCCCGCGCGGTGCTCGTCTTCGAAGACGCCCACCTCGGCGTCACGGCCGCCGTCGCCGCGGGCATGATCGCCTGCGGCGTCACCACCGGCGAGCCCGGCGAGGTGCTCACCGCGGCCGGCGCGATGGCCACCGCGCCCGACCTGCACTCGCTGCCCGACGCGCTCCGCGCCATGTGGCAGCGGGCGGCGTAGCGCCGCGCCCACGCCTGCGATCACCCGCCTCGCCCTCCGAGGGGAGTACCCGCCCAGGCCCGCGATCCCCGGCCTCGCCCTCCGAGGGGAGCACCCGCTGAGGCCTGCTCACGACGTCCGGAGCCTGACGTCCGAAGCCCCGGGGCTGGCGCCCCCGGATTGGGCGCGCTGGGAGGATGTGGGCGGGTGCTCCCCTCG
>CAIOSS010001392.1 GCA_903860995.1 uncultured delta proteobacterium
CGTCCGGAACACACAACCCCCCGGACGCAAGAGGCACCCTATGCACCGCACATTTTTGGCCGTCGCCCCGGGGGACGTGGCGCGCGTCGCCTTTGACCGCGCCTACACGGACGCGCACGTGTATGCCTTTATGGATGTCTGCTACCGTACGGCTACGTCGGCTAACGGGCTGGGCGTGCCGCTGGCGTCCCTCACCCACGCACGCCACGCGGCGGCTACCCGCTACGCTCGCCACGTTGCGACGGTGCGCGCATGATGGCCGCGTTGTGTGTGATCGGCGCCGCTTGCGCGTCGGTCGCTTGGCTCCGGCTCTGCTAACCCCCGGAAAATAATCCGGATTACGTGCTTGACCCGTCACCCCTGCCCCGTTAAATGACTTTCACCGGGACACACAAACCCCCGGTACCCCGGATGGACCTATGACCACGACCACGACCGCTACCGACATCGCCACGACCACGCCCGCTCGCAAGCGCGGTAAGGGTATCGTCCGCCCCGATACCTTGACGTTCACGACCGACGCGGGTGGATGGCTCGCAGCGTTCGTGAACGCTGACGGCGTGAACGCCAGGGTGCGTCTCGTCAAGGAACTGCCTGACTTTCCGTCGGGCGGATGGCGCGCGGTGCTGAAGGAAGCCCATACGCGCGCCACCACGGACGGGCAAGGCGCCATCGCGCGGCGCCTTGCGAGCCGCTCCCGTTGTGTCGACGCGCCCAACCGGGCGGACGATGGCGGAACCGCGGTTTGCCCCAATCCCACGTGCGCGCACAATGGGGATCCGCAGCCGATGGGTGACTTTGGCGTTCGTTTCATGCCGCGCCAGTGTCCGGTAGACGCGTTGGGTGTACCCCAGTTTCCCGCGGGGCATGTGGTCAAGCCGGATAGCGTCTACCCGTTGAAGGCGGGCTGGGTCGCCTACCGCATTGTGGTCCGTCAGGCGCAGTGCAAGGATTGCCGCTGAATCGTGACGTAACGTGACAAGTTAACCACGGGGGGGCACGTTGACCCCCGCTTTTTTCGCCGGGTCGGGGGGGATCTGATGATCACTCCGAAAATCGGCACCGGCAAGGATTTCTTCGAGGGCCTACCCACTGGCGGGAAAGCGCGTTATTCACCGGGCGCCGGGATAAATAACCCCCCAGGCACACGGTACTGAAAAATGGTCCTCTCCCTCGACTCCCTCCTCGCGACTCTGCGCGTGTGGCTCGTCGCCCTCGCGCTGGAGATCCAGCAGGCCCTCGCCGCCGCCCGTCCGCCCGCCGACCAGGGTGGCCTCGGCGACCTCGTGCAGGCCGACCAGGACCGCACGCCCCCGCGCCCCTTCGCCGGGGAGACGATCACCGCGTACCTCGCGCGCACCCTGATGCAGAACTTCCTGCCGTCCCTCGACTTCAAGTACGACCCCTGGTACGACAACGGCCCCGGCGGACAGGCGCGCGGCGCCTGGATCCCCATGGACGGCGGCCCTGGCTGGGCGAGCCCCTACGGCGGCACGATCCCCCTGGCGGTTGTCCCGGACGCGCTGGCGCTCTGACCTAGCCCGTAACGCTGGCGCCGTGAGGGTCTAGTTGTCCTCCGGCGTCCACTTGGTTCCCTGCATGGCTCCCAGCACGAAGCCCCCGATTGTGGCGCGTGCGTCGGCGATCTCCTCCAGGGTCTCCCGGACGACACAGAACCCCTCGAACTGGTCGACCCAGACGGCGGTGCCCCTGGTCCAGTCGGCGGGCAGCGCCGGGTCGCCGGTCGGCAGATCGTACATCGGCCCGATGTTCGCCGACGGCACCGTCAGGCGTAAGATCGTGGCCGGGGCGGCTGCCTTGGCCTTCGAGCGCCCCTTGGCGGGGACTGCGGCGTCGCCCGGGTACTTGGCCCAGGTCAGCATGATGTGCGGGTCGATCATGTCAGGAACCCCATGGTTGTCGCGAGGACCAGCAGGCCCACCAACACGTAGATCGCCGTGTCGCGTCGCCGGATGGCCTCGCGGTCCCGGGACGCGTGCAGGCGCAGGCGCGACAGCCCCCTGATCGCCAAACTCGCCTTCACCCGTGCTCCCGCGGTGGCCGCCCTGGCGTCGCGGAGCCGGAGCAGCAGCCCCTCCGGCATGCGGCCCTGTGCGACCACGATCTGCATGGTGCCCAACGGCACGTGCGGGCGGACAATGTCCTCCAGCTCGTCGAGCGCCGTGGCGGTGGCGTACTCGCCTTCCACGCCAACGTAGATCGCTCGGCTCGTCAGCTGCTCCACGCAGAGGACGACGTCGACCTGACCCAGGTGGCCGTCAAGCGCGTGCTCGATCGCAGCAACGTCCAATGCGCGCACGAGAGCACCTCGGCTACGGCGTCCAGTACCCCGAACACAGCGGCCACGCAAGGAGCAGCGGCCCAGACAGCAGAACGATCGTGACCAGGGCGGAGACGCACCCGCTCACGCCACCGATGGCGTAGCGGATCACGTACGCCAGCACCCACGTGATCGCGTAGCACGCCACCGCGGGCCAGACGGCCCAGGGCCAGCCAGCGAGCCAGCCGCAGGCCATCGCTGACAGGCACCAGGGGATGTAGGCGGCGATCACGCCAAGGGCGGCGCGGTTGTTGCGGCGTGCCGTGGCCGCAGCGAGCGAGGGGTCGATCGCGGCGCTCAAGGCGCCCATGGGGTGGTCGCTCACCGTGCACCCCCCTTGGCCAGGGCGCCCCGCGGCGTGCCGTCCGCGTCGTACCTCGACGGCACGGGCGCCTGCGGGGTGGTGGTCTCGACGGCGTCCTC
>CAIOSS010001393.1 GCA_903860995.1 uncultured delta proteobacterium
CGCCATCCGCGAGGGCGACCACGAGTAGACCGAGCCCGCAATGAAGGCGTCGACGGTGCGGAAGGTGCGCGCGGCGCTCTGGTAGGCCATCCCTCGCGCGAGCACCCGCACCGTGAGCCGGATGGGCACGCCCACGTCGGTCTGCGCGAAGTCAGACCAGAGCGCGGGCGCAGGCACCCAGTCGTGGCGGAAGCCCGCGGCGGCCACGAAGTACGCGTCGACCGTGGCGTGCGGCCGCTCGAGGCGCACCCGGTAGATGTCCGTGGCCGCGGCGCCCGGGTGCCGCGGGGTCCACTGGAAATCCGGCGGGAACACGTTGCGCGGCATCACCGCCCCTTCGAGGGGGTCGTTGACGAGCGGCGCGGTGGGGGTGCCGTCGCCCGCCAGCGCCGCGCCCGTGATGGCCGCGACCATGGCGTCGTTGACCCCGGCGCCCCGCACCGTCCGTCGCACGTTGACGGTGAGCGAGGTCTCCGCGGTGAGGGCGCTGCCGTCGACCGTGGCGACGCGCACCCGCCCGACGCCGCCGACGCCCGATGGGGTGAACACCCCGGTGGTGGCGTCGAGGGCGCCGAGGGTGGGGTCGTCGAGGGTGAAGCGCACGCCGACGGTGAGCGCGCGGGAGAGCCCGTCGCGCTGCGTGCCGCGGACGCGGAAGGTGACCGTCGGGCGCAGCGTGTCGGTGACCTCCACGGTGGGGCCGAGGGGCGCGAGCTCGAGCGCCACGAGCTCGCTGGGGCGCACGGCGCTGCGGTCGACGGCGAGCACGTCCCAGGCGGTGGGGAGCCCGGTGTCGGGGCGCCCGGCGCCGTCGGGGGCGCCCGCGTCGAGCACCCCGTCGCACATCGTGGGGTCGGGGCAGTCTTCGGAGACGGTGCTGCACGCCGTGGAGAGCATGGCCAACGCGAGCGCGCCGCGAGCGATCGATGGGGGCAGCATCAGGGGGTCGAGCGTACGCCCGGGCGGCGGCGGGCGATATGTCTCCCGGCAAAGGGGAGGCGGCCTTGACGGAGGTCCCGGAGGGGGGATCGTATCGGGCGACCGATGCCTGACGAGAGCTAAGGAGAGCGAGGCGGGGGAACGCGTCGCGCGGGACGTCCTCGACAGCGTTCTCGAGGGCTGGGGTGCTCCCCTCGGAGGGCGAGGCCGGTGGTCGCAGGCCTGGACGGGTGCTCCCCTCGATCGGCGAGGCCCGGTACTGCACGCCTGGGCGGGTGCTCCCCTCGATCGGCGAGGCCTGCGTTTGTGAAACACCGACCAACAAGGAATCGCGGACGCCCGTTTGGGGGCGCATCGCGAGCGCCTTGTTGGTCGGTGTTTGACAAGCGCAGCTACGCCGTCGGGACCAACGCGATGATCCTGCTGGGGATCTACTTCGGCTGGCTGCGCGCGCGCCCTGCGAAGGGCTGAAGCGCGGCGTGAGGTCAGGTCGGGCCGAGGGCCGCGCGGATGGTCGCGAGCAGCTGCTGACGATGGAAGAGCTCGGTGACGTAGTCCATCCGGTCGGTCTCGAGCACCAGGGTGGGCGAGCGGTCGTAGCGCGCGAACCACTGCTCGTAGAGGCCGTGCAGCGCCCGGAGGTAGGGCGTCGGGATCGACTGCTCGTACGCGCGGCCGCGCAGCTGGATGCGCTTGCGGAGGGTCTTCACCTCGCAGCGCAGATAGATCATGAGGTCGGGCGGGCGCAGCTCGCTGCGCAGCGAGGCGTAGAGGTCGGAGTACGTGGCCCAGTCGCGGTCGTTGATGTGGCCCTGCTGGTGGAGGTACTGCGCGAAGACCTCGGCGTCCTCGTCGAGCGTGCGGTCCTGCACCACGCCCCGGCCCGAGGCCTCCAGCTCGCGGTGGATCTTGAAGCGCTTCACCAGGAAGAAGAGCTGGCTGTTGAAGGCCCAGCGCGGCATGTCGGCGTAGAAGTCCGCGAGGTACGGGTTCTCGTCGTGCGGCTCGAAGAAGGGCGTCAGCTCGAACTGCTGGCAGAGCCACTTCACGAGGCTCGACTTGCCTGCGCCCATGTTGCCGGCCACGGCGATGTAGCGGGGAGGTGCCATCGGTGTCCGACAGCGTAGGCGCCGCCGCCCCGGGCCGACAGTTTCCGACGGTCTCAGTCGTCGTCGTCGTCGACCGCGACCTCGTCGAAGTCGCCGGACTCGTCGATGGTGCCGTCGAGCTCGACCCGCCGCCGCCGCGACTGCGGGGCCTCGCGGCGCACGGCGCTCTCGGGCGCCACCGCGGCCTCCGTCGTGGGCGTGAGCACCACGCGCTCGGGCGGCGCCCCCTGGGCCCGCGCCGGCACGGCCGGCGATACGGCCATCACCGGCGAGCTGCGCCGCGCGGTC
>CAIOSS010001394.1 GCA_903860995.1 uncultured delta proteobacterium
CGCCGCCCTCGCCGCGGGGGGTGACCTCGCGCGCGACGACCTCGCCTGGCGCGACCTCTTCGCCGCCCGCCTGCGCCCCGACGCGGACTTCTCCGTCGGGGCTCTCGTGCGCGCCCTCGTCCGCTCGCGAGTGCACTCCGCTGACGACCTCGAGGGCCTCCTCGCATGTCACTACCGGTACCTGATGACGGCCGTGCTCGACCTGCGCCCCGCGCCCCTGCGCCGCCGCCCGCGGCTGAGTGAGTCCGTCCGCCAGGCCGTCGGTCGCGGCGTGCTCGCCCGCCTCGAAGACGCGCTCGTCGCCGGCCCGCAGGTGCCGCGCGACGCCGTCGAGCAGGCCGTCGACGCGACGGTGCAGCAGTTCGCCCCGTGGTCGCTCCGGCCCGACCAGCGCGACGAGCGCCGACGGCTCGTCGACGATTGCGTCGACCTCGCCGACCGCTACCTCGAGCTGCGCCGCGCCCTCGCCCACGCCACCCCGGCGCCGACGCCCCTCGAGGCCGAGACCCGCCCGATGTTCACCCTCGCCGACGGCGCCGCGTTGCTCGTCCGGATGCCCGCGGCGACGACCCTGCAGGTCACGCACCCGGGCGGCGCCGTGACCCCGGTGCTGGTGCAGCTCACGCGGGCCCGGGCGGCCTCGCTCCCGCCCCGGCGGGACGTCGGCCTCGACGTGGAGGGCGCCCTGCTCGCGCAGCTTCCGCCCTTGGGCGCGGGGGCGTTGGTGCGTATCAACCTCGCCTCCGCCGTGGTGGACGCCATGGCCGCCGAGCAGTCCGCCGAGGCCGACGCCGCGCTCGACGCGCTGGTCTCCGGCGCGGTGCGCAACGAGTGGATCCACAAGGCCCAGCTCACCCTCGACGACCACGCCGCCGCCACCGCCGCGCGCCTCATCGAGGCCCTCGCCATCGTCGACTCCCCGGACGGCCCCTTCCAGCCGCTCGACCCCGACCGCGCGGGCTCGCTCGACAAGGTGAAGGCCCTGCCCTGCTCGCGCTGCGAAGCCCGCCTCGGGTGCCGCGTCGGCCTGGCCGGGGGCGCGCGATGAGCACCCTGCGGCTCGTGTCCGCGGGCGCCGGCAGCGGCAAGACCTGGCGCATCGTGCAGGAGGTGGTCGAGCGCGTGGCGGCCGGGTCGAGCCTCGACCGCATCGCCGCGGTGACCTTCACCGAGACCGCCGCGAGCGAGCTGCAGGACCGCATCCGCGCCGGGCTCCAGCAACGCGGGCTCAGCGCCGAGGCCGCGCGCGTCGAGCGGGCGAACATCTGCACCATCCACCGCTTTGCCCTCACCCTGCTCCGCCGCTTTCCCCTCCCCGCCGAGCTCCCGCCCGACCCCATGGTGCTCGAGCCCGACGAGGCCAGCGCCCTCTTCCACCGCGCGCTGCAGGCCGCCCTCCGCGCCGCCGACAGCGACATCGAGGACGACACCTCCCAGCTCATCGCGACGCTCGTCGAGAAGGCCCGCTCGCTCGGCATGGACGGCGACGACCTCCGCCGCGAAGCCCCCGCCGCGGCCGCGTGGATCGCCGCCGCGTTCTCCCCGCCGCTCGACGCCGCGGCGCTCGACGCAGACTTCCGCGCGGCCCTCGACGCGGCCTTCGACTGGCTCGACGCGCGGGCGAAGCCCAGGGTCGGAGACGACGCGATC
>CAIOSS010001395.1 GCA_903860995.1 uncultured delta proteobacterium
CAGCGAGCGCTGGGCGCGGGCCCCGGTGAGCTCGCTCGCCACCTCGATGGCCCCGGTGGGCAGCACGAAGCGGCAGCGGCGCGACGGGCCGTCGGTGCGGCAGCCCTCGGCCGCGGAGGGCCGGAGCGAGGCGTCGCCGCCGACGAAGCGCGCGCCGCGGTAGAGGGCGATGCGCATCCCCGCGACGGCCACCTCGGTCTGCTCGTCGTCGGCGTGCGCCCGCGCGGCGGCGTCGCCCATCCCGGCGGGGACCTCCACGGCGAGGGTCTGCGCGGCGCCGCGGAGCCGGCCGTCCTCGCGGTCGAGCATGGAGGTCCATGCGATGACGGTTCCGAGCGCGGCCGAGAGCAGGCCGGAGAGCACCGCCGTCGCGGCCATCGCCCGCGCCACCCGCCGCGCGATGGTGCGCCCGTCGCTCACTCCCCGCCCCCGAGCGCGTAGCCCTCGCCGCGCACGGTGCGCAGCGCCGCGGCGCCGAGCTTCCGCCGCACCCGGGTGATGAGCACGTCGAGGCTCGCGCTGGCCTGCGGGGAGTCCGCCCCCCACACCGCGTCGAGGATCTCCCCCCGCCGCGCCACCCTCCCCCCGCGCCCCGCCAGGAATTCCACCAGCGCCCACTCCCTCGCCGTCAGCGGCGCCTCCGCCCCGCGGACCACCGCGCGCCGCGCCGCGAAATCGAGCGCCACCGCCCCGTGCCGCCAGCTGCTCGGCGTCGCCGCGGGGCCCCGCCGGCCGAGCACCCGCACCCGCGCGCGCAGCTCGGCCACCGCGAAGGGCTTGGCGAGGAAGTCGTCGGCGCCGGACTCCAGGCCCTCCACCCGGCGGGCCACCGCGCCCTGCGCCGTCAACATCAGGATCGGCACCCGCTCCCCTTCGGCGCGCAGCGAGCGGCACAGCTCCATGCCCGACCCGTCGGGCAGCCCGAGGTCGAGCACCAGCACCTCCGGGGGCGACTCCAGCAGCGCCGCCCGCGCCGCGGCCACGGTCGCCACCGCCGTCACCGCGTGGCCGTCGCGGGTGAGCGCCCGGGTCACGAGCTCGCGGAGCTCGGCGTTGTCATCGACCAGCAGCACCCTCACGGCGGCGACGAGTAGAGCACACGCCCGCGGGCGCTCACCCGTCCTCGTCCTCGTCTTCCTTCGGGGGAAGGGTTCCGCCGCCGTAGCGGAGGTAGAGCGCGGGCAGCACCAGGAGGTTGAGCGCCGTCGAGGTCACCAGGCCCCCGAGGATCACCACCGCCATCGGGTGCTCCACCTCGTGCCCGGGCCGCTGCCCCGCCACCACCAGCGGGAGCAGCGCGAGGCCCGTGGCCAGGGCGGTCATCAGCACCGGCGCCAGGCGCTCGGCGGAGCCCCGCAGCACCAGCTCGCGCCCGAAGGGGACGCCCTCCTCGACCTGGAGGTGGCGGTAGTGGCTCACCAGCATGATCCCGTTGCGGGCGGCGATGCCGAGCACGGTCACGAAGCCCACGAGCGACCCGAGGGAGAGCACGCCGGCGCCGAGGAGGGCGCTCGCCACGCCGCCCACGAGCGCGAAGGGGAGCGTGCCGAAGGCCAGGAGCGTGAGGCGCCACGAGCGGAAGTCGGCGTAGAGCACCATCAGCACGCCCAGGATGGAGAGCAGCGCGAAGCCCAGCAGGCGGCTCTGCGCCTTGGCGCGGGCCTCGTATTCGCCCAGCAGCTCGGGGTGGTACCCCGCCGGGAAGGTCATCCGCGCGACCCGGGCCTGCACGTCGCGCGCGACGCCGCCGAGGTCGCGGCCGCGCACGTTGCAGCTCACGTCGATGCGCCGCGACGCGCCCTCCCGCTGGATCACGTTGGGGGTCGGCTCGACCAGCACCGCCGCCACGTCGCCGAGCCGCACGGTGCTCCCGGTGGGCGTCTCCAGGCGCAGCTCGCGCACCGCCGCGAGGTCGGCCCGCACGCGCTCCTCGCTCCAGACCACCACCTCCAGCACCCGCTGCTCGCGGTACACCTCGCCCACGCGCAGGCCCTGGAGCATCGTCGCCGCCGCCTGGCGAATACCCCCCGGGGTAAGACCGACCCGACCCGCGGCCGCCGCGTCGACGCGCACCGTCACCTGCGGCACCAGCACCTGCGCCTCGACCTTCAGGTCGCTGATGCCGGGGATGTCCCGGGACACCCGGGCGACCTCGGCGGCCAGCGAGCGGAGCGTGCCCAGCTCGGGGCCGTAGAGCCGCACCACGATGGACCCGCTGGAGCCCGTGAGCACCTCCTTCACGCGCTCCTGGAGGTAGGTCTGCACGTCGCGGTAGAGGCCGGGGTATCCGTCGACGGTCTCGCGGATGCGCGCCACCGTGGGGGCGTAGGGGACGTCGGGGTCGAGGGAGATCCAGAGCTCGGTGAAGTTGGGGCCCACCACCTCGTCGGCCACCTCGGCGCGGCCGATGTGCGAGCCGAAGTTTCGCACGCCGGGGATGGCCCGGAGCTCGCGCGACACCCGCGCGGTGGTGCGGCGCATGGCGTCGAGGGAGGTTCCGGGCTGACCCACCCAGTGCATCAGGAAGTCGGTCTCCTGGAAGGTCGGGAGGAAGCCTTCGCCCAGCAGGGGAAAGGCCAGCGCCGTCGCGACGAGCAGCGCGGCGACGGTGGCGAGCGCGGCCCGCGGGCGCTCGATGACGGCAGGGAGCACGCGCGCATAGCGGGCGCGCAGCCAGGCGGCGAGCGGCGCGGGGCGGTGGTCGAGGTGCGCCGGGACGAGCAGGAGGGTGAGCGCGGGGGTGACCGTGAGGGCGACCACCATGGAGGCCGTGACGCCGAGCGCGTAGGCCACCGCGAGCGGCCGGAAGAACGAGCCCGCGAGGCCGTCGAGCATGAAGACCGGCAGGAAGACCAGCACCACGACGGCGGTGGCGTAGACGACGGCGCTGCGCACCTCCAGGGAGGCGTCGAGCACCACGCGGAAGGCCGGGCGGGGGTGCGCGAGGGCGCGGTTCTGCTGGAGGCGCCGGAGGATGTTCTCGACGTCGATGATGGCGTCGTCGACCACCTCGCCGAGGGCGATGGCGAGGCCGGCGAGGGTCATGGTGTCGAGGGTTCCGCCGCGCAGGCGCAGCGCGACGACGGCGGCGAGCAGCGACAGGGGGATGGCCGCGGCGGAGATGAGCGCCGTGCGCCACTCGTAGAGGAAGAGCCCGAGGATGAGCGCCACCAGGATGCACCCCCAGACCAGGGCCTCCTGGAGGTTGCGCATCGCGCGCTCGATGAAGGTCGCGGGGCGGAAGATGGTCGGGTCGACGTGCACGCCCGCGAGGGCGGGGCGCAGCGCCACGAGGGCGGCCTCGACCTGGCGGGTGACCTCCAGGGTGTTGCCCGTGGGCTGCTTCTCCACGATGAGAAGCAACCCGGGGCGGTCGTTGATGACGGCGTCGCCGATGGGGGGGCCGTGGTCCTCGACGACGGTGGTGACGTCGCCGAGGCGGGGCGCGTTGGGGCGCTGCCCGACGGGCACCGTGGCGAGCGCGGCGGCGGTGGACGCGACGGTCTCCTGGCGCACCGCGAGGCGCTGGTTGGGCCCGTCGAGGAAGCCCCCGGCGCCGGGCGCGGTGGCCTCCTGCGCGGCGCGCACCACGTCGGCGAGGCGCACGCCCTGGGCCTGGAGGCGGGCCGGGTCGACGCGCACCTGGAGCTGCCGGTCGCGCTGCCCCCAGATGGCGACGTTGGCCACGCCGGGGACGGCCATGAGCCGCGGGCGCACGACCCAGCGCACCAGGTCGGTGAGCTCCATCTGCGAGAGGGTGTCCGACCAGACGCCGATCTTCATGGCGCGGCTGAGGGACGAGAGGGGCGGGAGGATCACCGGCGGGCGCGCGGCCGCGGGGAGCTGCGGGGCGACGCGGGCGAGGCGCTCCTGCACGAGCTGCCGGGCGATGAGGAGGTCGGTGCCCTCGTTGAAGATGAGCAGCACGGAGGAGAGGCCGAGGACGGACTTGGAGCGCAGGGTCTTGAGCCCGGTGACGCCGTGGAGGGCGCTCTCCAGGGTGACCGTGACGAAGCGCTCGACCTCCTCGGAGGAGAGCGCCGGGGCCTCGGTCTGCACCTCCACCCGCGGGGGCGCGAACTCCGGGAAGACGTCCAGCGGGGCGGTCTGCGCGACGCGCACCCCGACGCCCATGAACACGATGGCGAGGGCCGCCACGACGACGCGCAGCCGCAGGGCGAGGGCGACGAGGGCGCGCATCGTCAGTGCCCCGCCCCGAACTCGGTGCCGTAGAGCTCGGCCGCACCAACAGCGACGACCGTGGCGCCCTCGCGGGGGCCGCGGGCGAGCAGCGCGCGGTCGCCCTCGACGCGCAGCACGGCCACGCGCTTGCGCACGTACACCCCCGGGCTCGTCGTCTCGTAGACCCACTCGCCGCCGTGGATGTCCGTGATCACCGCGGAGGCCGGGACGGAGAGCGCGGACTCCGGCGCGAGGCCCGGGATGGACACCCGCACGCGCTCGCCCTGGCGAAGCGCCGAGGCGCC
>CAIOSS010001396.1 GCA_903860995.1 uncultured delta proteobacterium
CGGCAGCTGCGCCTCGATCATCGCCCAGTCGCCTGCGAGCCCACCTTGCGTGTCCATGGCGCTGCCGTGCCCGACCCGGAGCTCTCGCGCAATCGCAATCTCACGAGGGCTACCGACGATCGCAGCTTAACGCCTATGGGTCACGCACCCCCCACGGCCCGTCCGGCGACACCACGGTGTCGAGCGTTGGCCGGGTCTGGCGCGACTCGTCGCGAAGGGGAAGACCGGCGCGAGAGCCCTGCTGGTCACCAAGCTGTCGCGCAGAACTCCTGGCGAGCGCGGTCAGAGGCAACGAAATCCATGATCAAGTCCTACATGATCATGCTTTCGGGATGGCGTTACTCTCTCGGCGCATGATGACCGCGCGACGACATGCCACATGGCTGTTGGGGATCGTGATCGCGGGCTGCGGCGCGGAGGTCGTCGCCCCCTCCGCCGATGCGATCGCCCCCTCCGCCGATGCGGCCGATGCGACCGCCCCCTCCGCCGATGCGGCCGATGCGACCGCCCCCTCCGCCGATGCGGCCGATGCGACCGATGCGACCGTCACGGTGCGGCTCACCGCGCCCGCCAACGGCGAGACCGTCTCCGGCGCGGTGACGATTCGCGCCACCGCGTCTGCGACCCAGCGCATCGCGCGGGTGGAGTTCTTCAGCGCGGGCGGCGCGTACCGCCTCGGCGAAGACCGCAGCGCGCCTTACACCCTCGAGTGGGTCACCGCGGGCTTCGTCCCCGACGGCCCGCAGCGGCTACGCGTGGTGGCCTCTGACACCGCGGGACGTCAGGCGACGCATGAGGTCGAGGTGCGCGTGCGCAACGCACCCGCCAGCACCCTGCCCCCCGACGAGGTGGCGCGCGTCACCTCGTGGTTCGAGTCCCGCCGCGGCGCGCGGTACATGGAGCGCGACTGCAACACCACGACGTATCCGGAGTGGGACGCGGTGCCGCTGCGCCGCTGCCGCTACCGCGTGTCGGACTCCTACAGCGGCGGCATGCGCTGGGCCGAAGTGATCCTCGCGAACGCCGAGCCCGAACAGCTCGCGCGCTGGGTCGTGCAGGCCGCGCAGGAGCGACGAGGGCGTGTGCAGCGCAGCGACACCGACGCGATCTGCGCCAACATCCTCGGGCAGAGCGGCGGGCAGTTCCCCGTAGCGGGTGTCGTCTATGAAGACATGGACGGCACCGGGCAGCGCATCTATCCGTTTCGCAATGGCGTCGCGGTGCGCGTCGAGGGCCTGCCCTTCGCCACCCGGGAGCAACCCTCGGAGTCGCAGATGGTCGCCTATCGCACCGGCGCCATCGCGTACGTCGGTCGCTACGCGCGGATCGCCGGCACCCTGCCCGAGGCGTGGACCGCCCTCACCGGCGCGCGCGTCGACGCCGACCGCAGCCACTGGCCGGCCATCGTCGCCCGTGCATACCGCGATGCCTGGGGCAACGACCGCAACGCCCTGATCGTCGCGTGGGCCCGGGCCAACCTCTGACTCGGGCTTTGTCCCTTGCCGACGGCTGCGAGCGCGACGGCGAGGCCGGTGCTCGCTGGCGTGGGCGGGTGCGGTCGCTCACCACGCCGCGCCGACCGTCACCCCTCCGACGCCACGCGCCAGCCACGGGGCCGCTGCCCAGCGCGCGGCGCGGGTCGCCGCGGGCCTCTCCGTGAGCACGAGCACCAGGCCCGTCGCCGCCAGCGCCCCGCCCGCGATGCCCGCGACCAGCGCCAGGGTCGCGGTCGTGGAGGTCGACGAGCAGAGGTCGCGCACCTGCGCCGCGTCGACCCCAACGCGCTGCTGGGCGATCTCGCACACCTGGGCTCCGGTGCGCTCGCGCCCGGAGTTCTCGTCGGCCTGGAAGCGGGCCCACGCGCCGTAGGGGTCGGCCGACGTCGGGATCGCGCCGGCGGTCTCGCTGCCGAGGTTCGCGTTGAGGCCGAAGAAGACCCCCGACACCACCAGCGCCGCGGCGCCCACGCCGATGAGCCCGTAGCTGACCGCACGCCGGGTGGACACGCCCGAAGCCCCTCGACGAAGCCCCTCGGCGCCCGAGGTCGTCGGGTCGTCGCGGCGCAGGCCGGGCGGCGCCGTCGGGAGGGCGGCGACGGCCACGGGCGCCTCCGGCTCGAGCGCGACCACCTCGCGATGGGGCGCCGGACCCTCGACGGACACGGTCCGGGTCACCGACTCATAGCCCGAGGCGCGCACCGTGAAGGTCACCGCGCCGGTCGGCACGCGGAGCGTCGCCGGCAGCGTGCAGACCACGCGCCCGTCCATCAGCACCTCCGCCCCGGGGACGTTGCCCTGCAACTGCAGCTCCCCCACGTGCTGCCGTATCTCTCCGTGCGCGGACCGCAGCGCCCGGAGGTTTCGCCGCACCCACGGGTCACGGGCGTCGGTGAGGGCCTCGGCGAGGTGGGCCTCCGCGTCGACCCAGCGACCGAGCGCCTGCTCGGCCAGCGCGATCTGGACCAGCGCGCGCGGCGAGCGCCGGGCCTCCCAGGCCTGTCGGAACAACTGCAGCGCCACCTCGTCCTGGCCGTTGGCGCGCAGCTCGACGCCGCGGTCGATGAGGGCGTCGGCGTCCTGCGACCACGCCGCGGAGGCGATCGCCGACGCCACGAGGAAGCCCACCGCCGCCGTCCGTCCGCTCCGCCTCATGGCAGTCGCGTATCACCCCGGGCGCCGGGCGAGAAGGACGACGCGCTCCCGGTCGGCGGCTTGTCCCTGCGGAGCACTCCATGCTCAGATCGCCGCCTCCCGCACCGGGGAGGTCACCACCCCTGATGAGCGAACCGCAGCAACCCCAGGAATTCATCGTCGGCGGCCGCTACCGGGTGATCCGCGAGCTGGGCCGCGGGGGGATGGGCTCGGTCTACGAGGCCGAGAACCTCCGCACCCGGCGGCGCGTCGCGCTGAAGACGATGCGCCCGGAGGTCTCCGAGCGCGACGGGTACGCGCAGCGCTTCGAGCGCGAGGCGCAGGCCGCGGGCCAGCTGCACCACCCGAACATCATCGACGTGATCGACATGGGCGACGACGCCGCCTACGGGCTGGTGTTCATCGTCCAGGAGTTCCTGCAAGGCGGCGACCTGGCGAAGTGCCTGAAGCAGGTCGGCGCGCTGCCCCCGCAGGCCGCCGTGGCGACCCTGCTGCCCATCATGGACGCCCTCGAGGCGGCGCACGCGCGCGGGATCGTCCACCGCGACCTCAAGCCCGACAACATCTTCCTCCACGAGACGCCGCGGGGGGTCGTTCCGAAGCTCATCGACTTCGGCATCGCGAAGTTCACCCAGGTCCACTCCGAGGAAGAGCTCTCCTGCACAACGACCGGGCAGATGATCGGGTCACCGAACTACATGTCCCCGGAGCAGGCCCGCGGCGACGCCGACGTCGACCCCCGCTCCGACGTCTGGTCCCTGGGCGTGGTGTTCTACAAGTGCCTCTCCCGGTCGATCCCCTACAGCGCGCCGACGCCCTCCTCGCTGGTCGCCAAGATCATCTACGAAGAGCCCATCCCCCTCGCCCAGCTGGCGCCGCACCTCCCCGCCGACCTCGTCGCGGTGGTCCAGCGCGCGGTGGTGAAGGACCGGGCGCTCCGGTGGCCCTCGATGCGCGCCTTCGCCGAGGGGTTGCGCGGGTGCGCCCTCTGGCAGGGCGTGGACGCCGCCATCGCCCAGGGCTGGGTGGTCGACGAGCGCGGCGCGATGCTCACCCCGCTCCCCCCGCTGACGCCCTCGTGGGCGACCACCGGCCCCGCGCCGGTCGAGCCCGACGCCTCGCCGGAGCACCCCTCGGGCCTGCGCTCGGGCCCGTGGGGGGGCGAGGTCTCCGTCGCGCGATCCTCCCCGACGCGCGGCCCGCGCTCGACCACGGTGCTCGCGGCGGTGCTCGGCGTCATCGGCCTCGGCGTCGCGTCCACGGCGGCCTTTCTCTGGCCCCGACGACCGCTCCCCGCGCCGACCGGCGTGGTGATCTACACGCCGCCGCCCGATGAGATCGCACCCGCACCGGTCGCCGCGCCCGCGGCGCCCCCGCCCGCGCTCCC
>CAIOSS010001397.1 GCA_903860995.1 uncultured delta proteobacterium
GAGCCCTTCATGGTCACGCTGCGCCCGCGCATCACGGCGCTGGAGCCCGAGCGCGGCATCCCCGGCACGCGCGTCACCCTGCGCGGCACCAACTTCCCCGCCGATCGATCGCTCGCCTCGGTGCGGCTCAACGGCGCCGAGATTCCGATGGAGTCCTACGCGCGCGACGCCATCGTGGTGACGGTGCCCCGGGACGCGCAGACCGGGCGCTTCCAGGTCATCGGCCGCCTCCAGGGCACCGGCACGGCGCCGATGGAGTTCTTCGTCCTGCAGCCCGTGCTGTTGCAGTCGGTCGACCCTCCCGCGGGGCCCGTCGGCTCGACGGTCACGCTGCGCGGCGCCGGCTTCGAGCCCGACCCTGCGCGGCTGGTGCTGCGCCTTGGCACGCAGCTCATCCGCCCGGCGCGCAACACCACCACGGAGATCGCGTTCACCGTTCCGCGGGCGTCGCGCGGCGGTGTCATCACCGTCGAGGCCGACGGCCGTCAGTCGGCGAGCTCGACCCAGCCCTTCGCGATTACCGTTCCCCCGGTGGTCACGTCGGTCACCCCGGCCGCGGCGGCGCCGGGCGCACGCATCACCATCCGCGGGCGCAACTTCGGCCGCGACATCGCCACGGTCGGGGTGACCATCGGCGTGCTCACGTGCCCGACCTCGGCCGTGGCCCCCACCATGGTGGAATGTCAGGTGCCTGACGGCGCGCAGACGGGACCGCTGACGGTGCGCGTGGTTAACTCGGGCGAGGCCCGCGCCCGGGCGCCGTTCCGTGTCCTGCCGGCACCATCGCCCCGAGCGCCATCACCCTGAGCAAGGAGCTCCACCACATCGCCATGCGTCTCCGAACATCCGCCCGACTCCTCGGCGCCCTCGGCGCCGCCACGCTCTCCGCCGTCGCGCTCGAGGCCTGTCGTGACGTCCGCGAGCGGCCTCCCGCTCGCGAGTACACAGAGCCCTCCACGCGACCCGCGCCGCCCCCCGAGTTGCGCCGCCTCCGCGCCTCGCTCCAGGCGCTGCCCGAGCAGGTGGAGGTCGACTCGCGCAAGATGGTCCTCGGACGCAGGCTCTTCCACGATACGGCGCTGTCGAACGACAACACGCTCTCGTGCGCGAGCTGCCACGACCTCGACCGCGCGGGCACCGACCGCCGGGTCTCCTCCCTCGGCGTGCGCAGCCAGGTCGGCCCCATCAACTCCCCGACGGTGCTCAACTCCCGCTACAACTTCGTGCAGTTCTGGGATGGGCGCGCCCGCGATCTCCGCGAGCAGGCCGCCGGCCCGGTGGCCAACCCCGCGGAGATGGGCAACACGTGGCCCAACGTGGTCGCGACCCTCACCCGCTCGCCCGAGTACGTCAGCGCCTTCCGCGAGTCGTACCCCGCGGCGGGTGTGACCATGGAGACCGTCTGCGACGCCATCGCCGTCTACGAAGAGACGCTGGTCACCCCGTCGCCGGTCGACCGCTTCCTCCGCGGTGACGACCTCGCGCTCAACGACGAGCAGCGGGAGGGCGCGCGGCTCTTCGAGTCGGTCGGCTGCACCACCTGCCACAGCGGCATCAACATCGGCGGGTCTTCTTTCCAGAAGATGGGCGCCGTGCGTGACTACTTCGCGCTCCGCGGCACCCCCCTCACCGTCGCCGACGCGGGTCGCTTCAATGTCACCCACCGCGAGGCCGACCGGCACTTCTTCAAGGTCCCCACGCTGCGCCAGGTCGCCGAGACCGGGCCTTGGTTCCACGACGGGCACACCACCACCTTGGAGGACGCAGTGCGCACCATGGGCGCGGTGCAGCTCGGGCGCGACCTCGACGCGACCCAGGTGCAGCGCATCGCGGCCTTCCTGCGAGCGATGACCGGGACCATCCCCGCCAGCGCCGCGCTCCCGCCCACGGCCTGACCTCCCTCCCAGACCCTCAGCGCTCCCGTCGCAGCCGCTGGATGCGCTGCTCGAGCTCCGCCCGATCGGGCGACTCGGGCCGCGCGGCCAGGTACGACCGGAACGCCGCCTCGGCCTCCGCGCGGTGCCCGAGGTGCTCGTGCGTGACGCCCAGGTTGAACATCAGCTCGGCGACGTTGCCGCCCGTGTTCTGCACGAACTGGTTGGCCGTCTCGAAGGCCTGGAGCGCCTCGCGCCACCGGTGTCGACGGAAGAACCGCAGCCCCCGGTTGAACCAGACCGAGGCCTCGGCCGTGAGCGCGTCGTCGTGTGGGGAGGCCTGCGCGATGCCGTCGCGCCGCCGCTGCGCGTCGCGCTGTACGTTGGCGAGCCGCGCCGTCACCTGCGCGCGCACCGCGGGGGTGGGTGTGCCCGCCAGCACGCGCTGGTACCACTCGCTCGCGCGCTCGAAGTCCGCGAGGTGCTCGTGCATGCGCCCCGTGTTGAAGGCCAGCTCGGTGGAGGGCTCGAGGTCGTACGCGTCGCTGAAGGCCGCCGCGGCAGCGGTCCACTCGTGTCGGCCGGCCGCGGTCATGCCCTCCTCGTAGCGTCGCTGCGCCGCGCTCGTCGGATGCGTCGTCACGACGGCGCCCCGGCGGGGGGATCCCTCGCGAGCACCCGCCTCTCCGCCGTCCGAGCGCGAGCGTCTGCCGGAGGTGCCAGCCCGGGTCGAGGTGCTCAGCGCCGTGGCGTCGGCCGTCGTCGTCGTCGCGTGGGGGTGGCAGCCCGCGACCAGCGACAGCAGGAGCGCCGCGGCGCGGGCGCTCACGACTTGCCGCCCGTGCCCTCGCGCTCGGCCGCGAGCTGGTCTTCCAGCTTGCGGATGGTGCGGCGGAGTTCCTTCACCTCGTCACGGGTCGCGAGGTTGAGGCCGCGGGCGACGGAGCTCGTCGCGCCGTGCACCGCGGTGGTCACCTGGCCTCGCGCGGCCATCGCCTTCATCGCGACCTCCATCACCTTCGGGTGGGTGGCGATCTCCATCACCTTCGGGTTCTGCGCGAGCTTCATGGCATGGGTCAGCAGCGTCTTCTTGAGGTCCATCGTGGGCCCAACTTAGAGAGCCGCGGAGCCCGGCGTCAACGCGAGGCGAAGCGATCGGTCGCCTCGATGAGCGCGCGGGTGATGCCCGGCTCGATGACGGCGTGCCCGGCGTCGGGCACCACCACGAGCTCGGCCTCTGGCCAGGCGCGGTGCAGCGCCCACGCGGAGTCCATCGGGCAGACCACGTCATAGCGGCCCTGCACGATGACCCCGGGGATGTTCCGGATGCGGTGGACGTCGTCCAGGAGCTGGGCGTCCGTGCGGAGGAAGCCCTTGTTGACGAAGTAGTGGCACTCGATGCGGGCGAAGGCCTCGGCGAAGTGCGCGTCGCCCGTGCGGCGGATCATGTCGGGGTCGGGCACCAGGCGGCTCGTGCTGCCCTCCCAGACGCTCCACGCGACGGCGCAGCGCGAGCGCTCGACCGGGTCGGCCCCGGTGAGGCGCTTGTGGTAGGCGCCCACGAGGTCGTGGCGCTCGGACTCGGGGATGGGCGCGACGAAGCCCTCCCAGGCGTCGGGGAAGATCTCGCTCGCCCCGTGCTGGTAGAACCACTGGACCTCCTTGCGGCGCAGCAGGAAGATCCCGCGGAGGATGAGCTCGGTCACCCGCTCGGGGTGGGTCTCGGCGTAGGCCAGCGCGAGGGTGCTGCCCCACGAGCCGCCGAATACCTGCCAGCGCGCGATGCCCAGGTGCTCGCGCAGGGCCTCGACGTCCTGCACGAGGTGCCAGGTGGTGTTGTCCACGAGCGAGGCGTACGGCGTGCTACGGCCGCTGCCGCGCTGGTCGAAGAGCACGATGCGGTAGCGCGCGGGGTCGAAGAAGCGGCGATACCGCGGGTCGCTCCCTCCGCCGGGGCCGCCGTGCAGGAAGACCACCGGCTTGCCGTCGGGGTTGCCCGAAACCTCATAGTAGAGCTCGTGCAGGGCCGAGACCTGCAGGGTGCCGACGTGGTGGGCTTCGATGTCTGGGTACAGGGCGCGGGCCTCGCTACGCATGGTAGGGGAGGGCATCGCACGGCGCCGGGCGGAGGGTCAACGCGCCCCGATGGAGCGCTGACGACGCATTGGGTTTAGGCTCCCCGCCGGCACGCATGAACCCCGAGAAGCTGATCCTGCTGGTCGAGGACGAGCCCGCGATGGCCCTGGGCATCACCGACGCGCTCGCCTTCGAGGGCTACCGCGTGGTGCACGCGCCCACCGGGCGGCAGGGCGTCGAGCTCGCGCGCACCGCGTCGCCCGACCTCGTGCTGCTCGATCTGATGCTCCCCGACACCAACGGCTATGAGGTGTGCATCCAGCTCCGGCGATGGTCGCGCACCGTGCCGATCCTCATCCTCTCGGCGCGCAGCCAGGACAGCGACAAGATCCGTGGGCTCGACGCGGGCGCCGACGACTACGTGACCAAGCCCTTCTCCCTGGGCGAGCTCGCCGCCCGGGTGCGCGCCGCGCTGCGCCGGGTGGAGCGGGCCACCGGAGCGCCCGCCCTGGTGCGCATCGGCCGCGCGGAGGTGAACCTCGCCGGCCACGTGGTGGTGCTCGACGGCAAGGAGGAGGCGCTCACCTCGTACGAGGTCGAGCTGCTGCGGCTGATGCTGGAGCGCGCCGGCGAGGCCATCGGGCGCGACGACATCCTCGACCGCGTGTGGGGCGTGCAGGCCATCAACAGCCGCGCGGTGGACAACTTCATCGTGAAGCTCCGCAAGAAGATCGAGAGCACCCCCGATCGCCCGCAGCACATCCTTACGGTCTACGGGCGGGGCTACAAGCTCGTCCTGTAGCGGTCGCGGCGTCAGCGCTCGGTCCGCGCGCCGGAGCTGCGGTAGTCTCCCGGGTGACGATGCCCAAGCGAACGATCCGGTGTGCCCTTGCGTTGATGGTCGTGACGTCGGCCTGCGCGGCCGATCCGTCCGCCGCGCCGCCCTTCATGGTCTCGCTCGACGAGCTCATGCTCAGCGACCTCGTGGGGCCGCTGCACCTGCGGGTCTTCCCGCGGGGCGCCCTGCGCTGCGACGCCGCGTCGGGGCAGGTGCGCGACGCGGCGGGTCAGCGGGTGCTGGCCGGGCTGCCGGGGCGCGACGTCACCCCGGCGGTGCGCTGCGGCAGCGGCTGGTCCACGCAGTCTGCCCGCTTCGGCACCGCCACGCCGGTCGACACGTGCTTCACCGCCTCGCAGCCCACCACCGTCGCCATCAACGACCCGGGCGCGTACATCGTGCTCGTGCACGGCCAAGGGGACCTCCGTCTGCCCGACGGCACGACGCGCAGCGAGATCCTCGGGTCGGGCTGCGCGGACGTGACCGTCGCGGCGGGCCAGCAGCAGAGCGCGACGGTGGTGGTGCGCGAGCAGCGCCCGGTGGGCCGCTGCGGCGACGAGGTGCTCGACTTCGACGAGGCCTGCGACCTCGGCGCGGCCAACGCCGACACCATCGACGCCGCCTGCTCGACCCGCTGCCAGACCCCGGTGGTGCGCGCCAACACCGAGACCGCGGGGCTGCAGCGGCGCCCGTCGGTGGTCTGGCCCACGGGCCGGCGGCTGGTGGTGGCGTGGCAGGTCGAGAACGTGCCTGCCGAGGATGTGAAGGCCCGCTTCTTCGCTCCCGACGGCTCGCCCGAGGCGATGTTCGGCGCCCTGCGCAACGAGGTGGTGCTGGGCGGTGGCGCGAGCTCCCAGACGGCCCCCGCGCTGACCCCCGTCACCGCCGGCACGCTGCGAGGCTTCGCAGGGGCCTGGGAGACCCTCCAGGTGACGCCCGGCAACGTCGCGGCGCAGGTCTTCAACGACGACCCGCCGACCGGCAGCGCGGCCCTCCCCGCGGCGGGCGCCCGGCGCGTGTCGCCCACGGTCGCGGCGAGCGCCGATCGCCTGCTGCTCGCGTGGCGCGAGCCCGGCACGGGGCTGCGGGCGTCGAGCTTCAGCCCGCTCGCTCGCCCGCTCGGCGCCGCCAGCGCGCCGGTCTCCGTCGCCGACGGGGAGGTCGGCGACCCGCGCGCGGTGGCGCTGAGCGACGGCAGCTTCGCCGTGGTGTGGTCGGCCGGCGGGGACATCTTCGCGCGCCGGATCTCCGCCGCAGGGGCGCCCATGGACGCCGCGGTGCAGGTCAACCCCAACTCCGCAGAAACGCAAGAGCTCCCGAGCGCTGCGGCGCTGCCCGAGGGCGGCCTCGTGGTGGCGTGGCAGGACGCCGCGCGCGACGCGGCGGACATGGACGCGACCGCCATCCGGTGGGTTCGGCTCGACGCCTCGCTCCGCGCCATGGGCACCGCGGCGACGGCCAACACCACCACGGCCGGTCCTCAGTCGCACCCGACCCTTGCGGTCGCCGGGGGAACCCCCTCGACGGTGCTCTTCGCGTGGGAGGACGAGGCCACCGGCACCATCCGCGGGCGCCTCCGCCGCGCCGACGACCGCGACGCCTTCGCCCGCCTCGGCGGCACGAGCGCGGACTTCCTCGTGAGCGAGGCCACGCCCGCCCAGCACCGCCCCGCGGCGGCCTTCGGGGGGCCCATGGGCGACCGCTTCGTCGTCGCCTGGGAGGCGGGCGAAGTCGTCGGCGCGGGCGTCGCCGTACGGCAGTTTCCGCGCTGACCCGCTACAGCCCGCAGCGGCCTGCGGTGCAGCGCCCGGTGCAGCAGTCGCCATCCTGGTTGCAGCTCGTCCCGGCCTCGCGGCAGGCGCAGCGGCCCGCCACGCAGATCATCGCGCCGCAGCACTCCGCGCTGGCGCGGCAGCCGCCGCGGGCGCCAGTGCAGCATCGCCGCGTGCCCCGGAGGGTCGCGCAGAGGAGGGTGCCGCAGCACTGATCCTCCGAGGCGCA
>CAIOSS010001398.1 GCA_903860995.1 uncultured delta proteobacterium
GCCCGGGGTGCCCCGCTTCTCGAGGGCCTCCTTGGCCTTCTCAACCGCCTTCGGGGTCAACTGCACTGCCAGCTCGGTCGCCATGCCTCGTCTCCTATCTCCCTCGTCGCAGCCTACGAGCCGCGCTTCGCCGACTGCTTCTTGCGGAAGTCCTCGATCGCGCTCTTGATCGCGTCCTCGGCCAGCACCGAGCAGTGGATCTTCACCGGCGGGAGGTTGAGCTCCTTCACGATGTCGGTGTTGCGGATCGCCGAGGCCTCGTCGAGCGTGCGGCCCTTCAGCCACTCGGTGGCCAGCGACGAGCTCGCGATCGCCGAGCCGCAGCCGAAGGTCTTGAACTTCGCGTCCTCGATCACCCCCGCGTCGCTCACCTTGATCTGCAGCCGCATCACGTCGCCGCAGGCCGGCGCCCCCACGAGCCCGGTGCCCACGTTGGGGTCTTCCTTGTCGAGGGTGCCGACGTTGCGGGGGTTCTCCGCGTGCTCGATGACCATTTCGCTGTATGCCATGACCGTATTCCTTCTTTGGTGTCCGTTGAGAAGCCCGCGTGACTCAGTGCGCCGCCCAGACGATGTCCTTGAGGTTCACGCCCTCCTTGGCCATCTCGTAGAGCGGCGACAGGTCGCGGAGCTTCTTGACCTTGTTGACCACGAGGTCGCCGACGTAGTCGACCTCCTCCTCCGTCGTGAATCGCCCGAGGCCGAAGCGAATGCTCGTGTGCGCGAGCTCCTCCTCGACGCCCAGCGCCCGGAGCACGTACGAGGGCTCGAGCGAGGAGCTCGTGCACGCGCTGCCCGACGACACCGCGACGTCCTTGATGGCCATCATCAGCCCCTCGCCCTCGACGTACGAGAACGACACGTTGAGGTTGTTGGGCAGCCGCCGCGCGTCGTCCCACGCGCCGTTGATGTGGCACTCGTCGAGCTCGGCGAAGAGCTTGTCCTTGAGCCGGTCGCGCAGGCCCTTGACGCGCGCGGCCTCCTCGCGCCACCCCTTCGTGAGGATCTCGCAGGCCTTGCCGAAGCCGACGATGCCCGGCACGTTGAGCGTGCCCGAGCGGTTGCCGCGCTCGTGGCCGCCGCCGTCGATCTGCGCCGTGAGCCGCACCCGCGGCCGGGCCCGGCGCACATCGAGCGCCCCGACGCCCTTGGGGCCGTACATCTTGTGCGCGGTGATGGACACGAGGTCGACGCCCATGTCCTTCGCGCTGAACTCGGTCTTGCCGATGCCCTGCACCGCGTCGCAGTGGAAGATCACCCCGCGCTCCTTGCAGAGCGCGCCGATCTCGCGAATGGGCTGGATGGTGCCGACCTCGTTGTTGGCGAGCATCACCGACACCAGGATGGTCTTGTCGGTGAGGGCCGCGCGCACGTCGTCGACGGAGACCACGCCCTCCGGGCCGACGTCGAGGTAGGTCACCTCGTAGCCCTCCTTCTCCAGGCGCTTGCACGTGTCGAGCGCGGCCTTGTGCTCGATCTTCGTCGTGATGATGTGGTTGCCCTTGTCGCGGTAGAACTCCGCCACGCCCTTGATGGCGAGGTTGATGCTCTCCGTCGCCCCGGACGTGAACACGATCTCCTCGGGCTTATCGGCGCCGAGGAGGGTGGCCACCTGCTCGCGGGCGTAGGTGACGGCTTCCTCGGCGGTCCAACCGAACTTGTGCGAGCGCGACGCCGCGTTGCCGAAGTGCTCGGTGAAGTACGGCAGCATCGTCTCGAGCACCCGCGGGTCCATCGGCGTGGTCGCGTGGTTGTCCATGTAGATCGGGAACTTGAGGGACATCGTCTTGGATCTCCGTGGTCGTCAGTCGTGTCGGGGGCCGTGGAGGCCCGCCACCAGCTCCGGGGCCCCGCAGCCGTGCAGGTCGCAGCGCGGGCATGAGGTGATCAGCCGCTCGGGCTCGCACTCATCGCAGGTCTCGAGGTAGGCAACCGAGGAGCGCAGCTCATCGCACAGCTGCCCGAGCCGCTGGAGCTGGAGCTCGGTGTCGAGCAGCTTCTGCTGATAGAGCTCGCGAATCTTCGCCATCGCGCCCGTCGCGCTGCCCGAGCGCTCCCACTCCGAGACAAGCTCGCGGATGTCCGGGAGGGAGAAGCCGAGGTCCTGGAGACGGGAGATCCAGCGGACGCGCAGCACGGCGTCGTCGCTGTAGAGCCGGAACCCCCCTTTGCTACGCTCGATGGGCTGCAGCAGGCCGAGCTCTTCATAGAGGTGCAGCGCGCGCACGGTCTTCTGGGTCCGCTGGGCCAGGTCGCCGACCCGCAGGAGCACCGACCCGTCACCCCGCAAAGGCGGCGGCGGGACAAGTACCTCGGGGTTCACGATGGGGAGCCGGAGTGCCATTGCTTCCTCGGAACAACCTTACCCATGCGTAAGGGTTGGGTCAGGGATCGACCCTTACGTACGGGTAAGAGTCAGTGAGGTCAAGCAGCGATTCGTCGGGCCTCGACCCTCGTCCCGAATTTTCCCTCGCTTCCCCCTCCGGAGGTGGCCGCCACCCCGCCGCCACCCTCCGCCGCCATGGCGGCGGCCTGGGAGGGGTCGCCAGGCCCCCGGCGAATCCCGCGCGAGCGCCGACGGCACGGCCCGTGGAATGCCCGCTGGCCCGATGCGGTGGATGACGGTGGCGATCGTGGCGGCGTGGGTCGGGGGCACCGAGGCGGGCCTTTCTCGCGGGCTGGCGGCGGCGCTGCTGGCGCTGTCCCTCGCGGTGTCGTGGCTCGTGCCGCGTGGGTGGGCGGTGGCCCTTGGGGTGCTGCTGGGGGCGCTGGCGGCCGGGGCGCTGCGCGGTGGCACCGAGCCCTGGTGGACGGCCCCGCCGAGCCCACGGGCGCTGCGGGTGGACGGTCGGGTGGTGCGGGGCTGCGACGCCCACGGGGACTTCGTGCGCTGCGTGGTGGCGACCGACACCATGGGCACCGTGTCGCTGCGCGCGCCGCGCGGGCGCTGCGAGGCCGCCCCGGGCGATCGGGTCACGGCGATCGTGAGCGCGCGGCCGGTGGTGCCGTGGCGCAACCCGCCGCTCGAAGACCCGTCGATGCAATCCCTGCGGCGGGGCCTCGCGTGGCGGTTGGAGACCGCGCAGTGCGAGGTGCTGGGTCGCGACGCAGGGGTGCTCGACACGCTGCGACGAGCGGCACGACGGGCGCGGCGGTCGGTCGACGCGGCCCTGCGAAGCACCCTCACGGAGGCGGGGGCGGCCCGCGCGGCGGCGCTGCTCTTCGGCGACGAGCGGGGCCTCGACGACGCGACGCTGGAGGCCTTCCGCGAGACCGGGCTGGCGCACCTCCTGGCGGTGAGCGGCGCGCACGTCGCGGTGGTGCTGCGAGGCCTCGGGGCGGCGGTGTCCTGGCTGGCCTGCCGCTCCCGGTGGATCGTCGCCCGCGGCCTCGCCTGGCGCGCCGCGAGGGTGCTCCCGTTGCCTCTGGCGGGCTTCTTCGTGCTGATGACGGGCGAGTCGCCGGCCTCGGTGCGGGCGCTGCTCTCCGGCGTCGCGGTCGCGCGGTTGTCGCTGTGGGGGCGCCGCGCGCGGGCGCTGGACGTGCTTGCCTTGACGGTGCTCGCGATGACCCTGGTCGAGCCTGCGCTCACCCACGACCTCGGGCTGCAGCTCTCCGCGGTGGCGACCGCGGCGCTGGTCGCGCGGGCCGGGGTGGGGTCCCCAGCGCCGGGCGA
>CAIOSS010001399.1 GCA_903860995.1 uncultured delta proteobacterium
CGAGGTCCGCGGGGCCGCCGACGTCGGCGGGGCCGGGGGCGTCGACCCGCAGGCCCGCGTCCGTGCCCGCGTCGAGGGGCGCCCCGAGGTCGTCGTCCACGACCCCGGTGTCCTTCTCGGGCACGAACTTCTCGTCGGCCACGGCGACGTCTTCGGGCGCCACGCCGGCCTCGTTCTCGTCGCCCGCCGCGCACCCCGCCAGCAGCCCGAGGGCCACGACCATCCCGACCTCGCCACGTCGCATCATCGCCCGCGCACGATCGCACGGAACCCAGCGCCCGAGGCAACTCTCCCTCGCCCAACGCTGCGCCCGATCACGGCCATGGTAGGGTGCGCCGCGTCGTGGTGGTCCATCGCTGGCAGTTCGTCCCGAGCCCGGTCATCGAAGCGCCCGACCTCGCGTGCGTCGACACCCCGCGCGCCGAGCAGATCGCCATCCTCCTCGGGCTCGTCGCCCTCGTCGCCGTGGTCACCGCGTGGCGCACCCGCGACCGCGTCGCCGTCGCCGGCCACGGCGCCCTCTGGGCCATCTCCTCGCTCCTCGTCGGGGCCCTCCAGACGGTGCTCACCCTCGCGCTCGTCGCCCCGGGCTGCGCCAACGCCCACACCGTCGGCTGGATGCTCGCCTGGGCCTCCCCGTGGGCCCTCGCCGCGGGCTTCTTCCGCACCGGCGTCGCGCCCCCGCCGCCGCCCCTCGACGCCTCCGTCTTCGACCCGCCCCCGCCATGAAGAAGCGACTGCTGCCGCTCCTCGCCCTCGCCCTCGCCCCACGGCCCGCCCTCGCGCAGGTGCCCGCCCGCCCCTACGACCACGTCGTCGTGGTGAGCTTCGACGGCATGCGCCCCGACGGGATGGAGCGCGCCGACGCCCCGACCCTCCACCGCCTGCGCGCGGAGGGCGCCGCGGCCCTCGGGGCGCAGACCGTCGGCGACTCCTCCACGCTCCCGTCGCACAGCTCGATGCTCTCCGGCGTCGAGGTGCGCGCCCACGGCATGGACTTCGACGACTTCCACCCCGAGCGCGGCTTCATCCGGGTGCCCACGGCCCTCTACGTCGCCCACGACCTCGGCTTCTCCACGGCGATGTTCGTCTCCAAGATCAAGCTCCGGCACATCGCCGTGCCCGGCAGCGTCGACCGCTGGTCGCGCCCCCACTGGTCGTGCGAGCGCGTGGCCGCCGCCGCCGCGGAGTACCTCTCCACCAGCACCGCGGGGATCACGTTCATCCACTTCTCCGAGCCCGACGACTCGGGCCACCGCTTCGGCTGGATGCGCGCCCGCTACCTCCAGTCCATCGCCCGCAGCGACCGGTGCTTCACCACCGTGATGAACGCCATCGAGGCGCGGGCCGACCGCGACCGCTTCCTGGTCATCGCCACGGCCGACCACGGCGGCCACGGTCGCAGGCACGGCACGCACGCCCCGGAAGACCTGCACATCCCCTGGGTCGCCTGGGGCTCGCAGGTCACCCGCGGAGACTTCACCGACCCGGTGCGCACCACCGACACCGCGGCCACGGCCCTCGGCGCGCTGGGCATCGCCGTGCCCGCGGGCTTCACCGGCCACCCGGTGCAGCGGGCGCTCGGGCCGGTCGTCGCCGCGCCCCCGCCTCCGCCTCCTGTGCGCTGACTGGCCGGCGGCTTGTGAGCCGCGGCCCTTGCGGCGTACAAACGCCGCCCCCGTGAAGCTCCACCGTACAGCCTCCCTGTTGATCCCGGTGGCCGCCAGCGCGCTCCCGTCGACGGCCTCCGCGGCGGACCTCTACGTGGCGCCCAACGGCCGCAGCGGCGCGGCCGGCA
This sequence comes from uncultured delta proteobacterium, assembly GCA_903860995.1. Classification (GTDB taxonomy): domain Bacteria; phylum Myxococcota_A; class Polyangia; order Polyangiales; genus SCUS01. The sequence goes on from CAIOSS010001399.1 coordinate 1,799, forward strand.
CCAGCGCGGCGCCCCTCGACCGGATCACCACGGCGCTCTCCCGCGCGCGCCCCGGCGACCGGGTGCTGGTGCGCGCGGGCACCTACCCCGGCGGCGGGTGGATCGAGGCCGCGGGCACGGCCGCCGCGCCCATCACGGTGCTCTCGGTGGACGGCCCCCGGCGCGCGGTGATCAACGGGGGCGGCGAGACGCTGCGCATCGGCGAGGGGGCGGCGCACCTGGTGTTCGACGGCCTCGAGCTGCGCAACGCCGACAACAACGTGGTGCACATCGACGGCGGCGCGCACCACATCTGGCTGCGCAACGTGTACGCCCACCACGCGGGCCAGGACGGCGACGTGGTGAAGGTCAACCAGGCGCGGAGCATCTACCTGGAGGGCTCGGAGTTCGCGTTCCCGGGCGCGCGCTCGGGCAGCGAGAACCCGTCGCAGGAGTGCATCGACTTCGTGGACGTCGACGACATCGTGGTGCGCGACTCGTACATCCACGACGGCGGCAACTCGATGATGTACGCCAAGGGCGGCTCGCAGGGGGTGGTGTTCGAGCACAACGTCATCACCGGGCAGCGCGCGGGCGCCATCGACCCGATGGTGGGCCTCGGCGCGGTCACCGACGCGTCGCTCCTCGACGGGGCGCAGTTCGAGGCGATCGACATCGTGTTCCGCAACAACCTCGTGATCGGCGCCGTGGCGGGCGCGGTGGGCGTCTACGACGGCCGCAACGTGGTGATGGCGAACAACCTCTTCCTCAACAACGCGGGCGGCGTCGTGGAGTTTCGCGCAGGCTCCGGCCCCGCCGAGCGCAGCGAGAACGTCAGCTTCGTCAACAACCTCGTGGTCGACACCCGAGGCCGCATGCCCACCACGCTGCGCCGCAGCGCCCACGGCCTCACCGCCTTCGTCGTGTCCCACAACCTCTTCTGGAACAACGGCCAGGCCATCCCCGCCTCACCGCTGCTCAACCTCGCGGCGCAGCCCGGGCACCTCGTGGCCAACCCGGGCATCCGCATGCCCGCGTCGCTGGGCGACCGCGCCGCGATGATCGCCAGCCTCATGCCCGCGGTCGACGGTCCGGCGTCGTCGTCGGGGCTCAACGCCTCCGTCGCGCCCTTCCTGGTGGTCGACGACATCCGCGGCGTGCGCCGCAACGGGCGCAACGACCGGGGGCCGTGGTTCCTCGGGATGGCGGCGCCGACGCCGACGGACGCGGGGGTGGCTCCGCCGACGCCGACGGACGCGGGCACGGTGACCCCGACGCGGGACGCAGGCGCCGCAGGCGCCG
>CAIOSS010001400.1 GCA_903860995.1 uncultured delta proteobacterium
CCGGGTCGAACGCGCCGGGCGCGGCGCCCGCCGGGGGGGCGTCGGCGACCACCGGCGCCGCGACGCCCACGCGCGGCGGGACGAGCAGCGGGGGCAGGGCCTCGCGGATGGCCTCGCCCAACTGGAACTGCGTCGCCGTGACATCGCGGGTGCGCTCGTCGGGCTCCACCGCGACGCGCACCCGGATGTGCACCACGTACTGCCCCTGGGCCGCGCGGACCTCGGCGGTCACGGCGAGCGGCGCCTGGAGTGCGCGTTCGAGGGTGAAGATCCCGTCGGCGGGCACGGGGAAGGGCAGCGCGAGCCGGCGCGCGGCGTCGTAGAGTTCGCTCTGCGGGATGACCTGGAAGCCCATCGCCGTGATGGCCTCGCGCAGGACGTTGGTGACGTACCGCCCCGCCGCCGCATCGACGCCGACGGGCGCCGCGTCGATGACGGCGGTGCGGGGGCCCGTCGCCGCGGGCGGCGGCGTCGGAGGGGGCGGGGTCGCCGGTGTGTCCGTCGTTGCACCCGGCGGCGGTGGCGGCATCGGGTCGGGCGTCGCAGGCGCGGTGGGCGCGGGGTCTCCGGTCACCTGTCCCCGCGGCTGTTGCGGCGCGGGCTGCGCGTGGACGCTCGCGGCGTGGAGGAGGGTGAGCAGACCGGTGAGGTAGATCGATCGGGCGCGGGCCATGTTGGTCGTGGAATCTATCGGAATACCCCTCAGGGCGCACCGGGCATCCCCCAACGGAGGCCGCGCGGTCGGTGCTACGGAGTTGCGACCGGGGCGAGGGCGGGGGACAACGCGGCAATGCGCTTTCGTGAGAAGGGTCCCTCGCTGGTGGGCGTGATCCACCTGGCTCCGCTCCCAGGATCGCCCCGGTCTTCCCTCACGATGCGTTCGCTCCGGGCCCGCACGGCGGAGGACGCCCACGCCCTGGCCGCGGCCGGCTTCGACGCCGTGCTCATCGAGAACTTCGGCGACGCGCCCTTCTTCCGCGACGCGGTGCCGCCAGAGACCATCGCTGCGATGGCCGTGCTCGCCGAGGTCGCCCGCTCGGCGTCCGGCCTCCCCCTCGGTGTGAACGTCCTTCGCAACGACGGCGCCGCCGCGCTCGCGGTGGCCGTCGCCACCGACGCGCGCTTCATCCGCGTGAACATCCTCAGCGGCGCCCGGGTGGCCGACCAGGGCGTGATCCAGACCGACTCCGCCCGCCTGCTCCGGCTGCGCCGCCACCTCGATGCGACCACGGTCGCGATCGTGGCCGACGTCGGGGTGAAGCACTCCGCCCCGCTCGGCGCGAGCGGCGACGAGGCCGTCGCCGACGAGGCCGTGGAGGTGGTCGAGCGGGCCCTCGCCGACGCCGTGGTGGTCACCGGCTCGCGCACCGGCGCCGAGGTCGACCCCGGGCTGCTGGCGCGGGTGCGCTCCGCCGTGCGCGGGCACCCGGTGTGGCTCGGCAGCGGGGTGCGCGCCGACACGGCCGCCCGCTGGGCCGACCTCGCCGACGGGGTCATCGTCGGCAGCGCCCTCCGCGAAGGCGGCCGCGCGGGCGGCCCCATCGACCCGCTGCTGGCCCAAGGGTTCGCCCGGGCCTGGCGCGCGGGGGGCGAGCGGTGAAGCTCCGTCGCAACGACCGCTACGAGCCGATCGGCACGGCCCACATCGGCACGCTGCTGGCCGAGGCGATCCGCGACCCGTCGCGGGTGCGCCAGGCGCTCGGGGTGTGGCCGGCCTGGGAGGAGGCCGTCGGGCCCGAGGTGGCCGCTGCGACGCAGCCCGTCTCGCTCCGCGCGGGGGTGCTCACGGTGTGGGTGCGCAACACGACATGGCTTCAAGAGCTCCACGCGCAGCGCCAGCAGCTGCTCGCGCGGGTGCAGCGCGTGGTGGCCGGCGCGGAGGTCACCGAGCTGCGCTTCAAGCAGGGCCCCCGCGGGGGGATGCCCGAGAAGGTCGCGGCGAAGCGGGTGGTGGTGGTTCGACCCGCGCCGGTGCCGTATGAGCTCACGCAGTCCATCCGCGCGGTGCCGTCGCCCGCCCTCCGCGGCGTGCTCATCAAGGTCGCCTCGCGCTGGGCCGGGCTTCAGCGCCTGCGCGAGCGCTGACCCGCCGCTACACCGCCGCGAGGCAGGCCGCGATGGCGTCGCCGTCCCGCAGCACGCGCACCTCGCCGACGCCGTCGATGCGCCGGAGGTCGTCCGCCCCGCGCACGTCGGCGCCCGCGATGGCGTCGAGGCAGTGCCCCGGCAGCACCACCTGCGGGTCGATGCCCCGCGCCGTCGCGGTCTCCGCGCGCCACTTCTGGAGGGCTACCTCGCGGCGGCGCCGCAGCGCGCCGTCCATGCCCCCGCGCTCGGACTCGAAGTAGTGCCGCTCGTCGGGCGGGACGTCGCCGTCGGCCTCGCCGTCGCGCACCGCGGCCATCCACACCGCGAGGGAGTCGTCGTCGCGCAGGCCGCCCTGCACCATCACCTTGAGGCGCTCGTTGGAGCGCGGGCGCCGGCGCGCCACGTCGACCAGCGCGGCGTTGCTCAGCACCCGGCCCGAAGGGAGGTCGCGCAGCTCGGCGAGGGACTCCCGCGCCGCCGCGAGGCGCTTCAGGACCGCGCGCCCGACCGCGTCGAGCCCGTGCCGACCCTTCACCTTCGCGTAGGGGAGGCGCTCGTCGTCGGCGTCGCGCAGGGCGCGGCGCAGGGCGTAGCCGGTCTCCTCCTCGACCTCGCTGGTGATGAGGCGCGCCCGGGCGTCGGCGTCGAGCTCGCGGTGCAGGTCGTGGAGGTGACGGACGTCGCCGGCGAGGTAGTCTTGGAGCGGCTCGTCGAGCGGCCGCTTCGCCCAGTCGTACTGCTGGAACTTCTTGTCGAGCACGACCCCGAAGCGCTGCGACAGGAGGGTGGCGAGCCCGGTCTCCCGGAGCCCGAGGAAGCGCGCGTGCACGGAGGTGTCGACCACCCGGGCGAGGGCGATGCTCGCGCCGCGCAGGAGCCACGCGTCGAAGTAGAGGTCGTGGAGCACCTTCACGGGCCCACCCTCGCCGAGCACCTCGCCGAGGGCGTCGTGCAGCGGCAGGGCGAGCGCGTCGAAGATGAACACCTCGCCGTCGGGCAGCGCGCACTGCAGCACGCAGAGCCGACTCTTCCAGTGGTGCACGCCGTCGCTCTCGCAGTCGATGGCGATGGACCCGGCCGTGGCGAGGTCGCGCGCGGCCGCGCGAAGGTCGTCGGGGTGTTCGATGAGGTGGGTGGCAGACGTCACGCGGGGGGTACCCGAGGCTCTACCGCAACGCCGCCGCGGGCACCACGTCCCGCACGAAGGTATCGAAGCGCAGCGTGAGGTGAACCGTGCGCCCCGCGCTGGCCCCGTCGAGGGTGACCGTCCCGGCGGCCCGGCCTCCGCGCTGGTGCGGCGCGTGGGTGAGGGTGACGCCCGCGCGGAGGGTGCCCTCGGCGGTGGAGAGCGACGCCGAGGCGGACACGAGCCGGGCGTCGAGGGCGGGCGAGCTCCCCCGGTGGGACGGGACCACCACCCCGAGCAGCGGCTGGTCGAGCGTGATCGCACCTGCGGAGGGCCAGCCCACGGCGGGGTCGACGATCCAGAGCGCGCCGCCCTCGTCCAGGAACACCCCGCGCCGCAGCCACGCGACCGGCTCCTCGACGCTGGCGTCCTCGACCGGGGTGACCCACGCGTTGCGGGCCGCCTCGGGGCTGCGGGCGGGGGCGCGCGGCAGCGCGGGGACGAGCGCCGCGAGGGCGTCCAGGTCGCGCCCGCAGGCCGGACGCAACAGCGGGTCGAGGGCGTCGCAGGGGCGGCGGTCGCGGGCCGCGAGG
>CAIOSS010001401.1 GCA_903860995.1 uncultured delta proteobacterium
CCCTGCTGGCCGACGGGCTCGTGCGGCTGCGCGACACGCCCACGCAGACCGCCCTCGCGCGGGCCGGGCGCGCGGCCAACGTGGCGGGGGTGTTCCGCGCGCCGGCTGGTCGCGCGCTCGCGGGCGGGCACGTGGTGATCGTCGACGACGTGGTCACCACGGGCTCGACGATGGGCGCGGCGATGGCGGCGGCCCGCGCGGCCGGCGCGGCGTCGGTCACCGGCCTGGCCCTGTCGCGGATGCCCCGCCGCGACGGCTGAGCGTCACCCCTTCGTGGCCTCGTCGAGCCGCACTCCCGACCGCTGGATCGGGGGGGCGCAGCAGGTTTGTGCGGACCTTCTCCTCAGGCGCTGTCGCCGTCGCCCGCGGTGCGGCGCACCCAGAGCATGGCGTCGAAGCGTCGCTCGCCCGGCGCGAGGTGCTGCGAGAGCACGCCCGTGCGACGGTACCCGGTCCCGAGGAACACCGCCCCGAGCAGCGGGCTGTCGGCCGGGGTCATGGCGAAGGTGCACCCGATCTCGCGCACCTTGAGGGCCTCGTGCAGCCCGTGGATGGCTCCCGCGAGCACGCGGGCCTCGTCGGTCTTGGTGGGCACCATCGGGATCTGGAGGTACGCGTTGCCGAAGGGCTCCTGGAGCTCGGCGGTGACGACCTGCGAGGTGGTGCGCCCGCGGCCGATGACGTGCAGCCGGTCGCCCGAGCGCAGGAAGCGCTCGTCGAACCACGCCGCGGTCTTGCGGTTGCGCGCCGGCGCGATGCCCTGCGCAGTGGCCTGGAGGTCGTTGAGCACCTCGATCTTGAGGCCCTTCACGGCGGTGACGTCGACCACCAGCTTGCGGGCCTGCACGAGCACCTTCTCGGCGGCGGCAGTGTCGGCGAGCGGCGTGAGGGGCGCGCCGTCTTCGTCGACGAGCGGCGGGTCGCTGATGACCCGGCCCATGAGGTACGCGTCGGAGCGCTTGTAGTAGCCCGGGATGGTGCCCTCGCGGGCGAACCCGACCTTGGCCCAGCCGAGGCTCTCCTCCTTCTCGACGAAGGTGTAGATGCGGGCGATGCCCTCGCGCCGCGCGAGCTCGTCGAGGCGCTGCTGCTTCAGGGGGAAGTTGCCGGCGAGGAAGTCGACCAGGCGCGCGGTGCGCTGCCGCCGGTTGACGATCAGGCTGACGTGGATGCCCTCGCGCCGGTACGAAACCTCTTCGATGACGGACCGTGGGTTCGTCTGGATCTGCATGGACATTGTGCAGTGCACCCCGCGGTCGAGGATCGCAGGAGAGGCTTCTCCCCGGCGCCGCGACTGCTGTTGCCAGCGTGTCTAGTCAAGGGCTTTTACGAAGTCAACAGGTTTTTGACAGGGTATGTCAGGCACCCCCATCGCGGCCGCGCGCGAGGGTTTCCCATGGACACCACACCCCCCCCTCTCCACCCCGGGTTCCGGGAGAGTGTCGGGGGGGAGGAGGGTCAGGCGGGTGATCGGTGTAAAGGCGGGATTCGGGGGATGAGGCCGGGAGGCGGCGGAGGGTCTACGCGGAGATCAGCGCGCGGCGGGCGCCGCGAGGGCGGCGTCGATGCGGCGCTGGAACTCCTCGAAGGGCAGGGCGCCCGCGAAGAACTTGCCGTTGATGAAGAAGGCCGGGGTGCCGATCTGGGCGCCGGAGGCGTCCGCGGCGGCCATGTCGTCGCGCACGCGCGCCTGGTGCGTGTGGCCGTCGAGGGCGGCGCGGAAGCGCGCCATGTCGAGGCCCTGCTCCTGGGCGTAGCGCTCGAGGTCGGCGCGCTCGATGTGCTGCTGGTTCTCGAACAGGTGGTCGTGGAAGCGCCAGAACCCCTGGTTGCCACGCTGCGCGAAGGCCTCCTGGGCGGCCTCCGCGGCGGCCATGGCGTTGTTGTGGAAGGGGAGGGGGTAGTCGCGCCACACGAAGCGCACCTGGGTGGGGTAGCGCGTGCGGATCTGGGCGATCTGCGACGCGACGCGCGAGCAGAACGGGCACTGGTAGTCCGAGAAGTGCTCGATCACGACGCGGGCGTTGGCCGGGCCGAAGCTCGGGGCGCGCGGGTTGGGGCGCACGGTGTAGACGCGGTTCTCGTCCTCGGCGGGGGCCGCCGGGGTGGGGGCCGCGGCCGCGCCGCCGCCGGTGCGGCGGATGGTGGTGTCGGCCTCGGCCATCATGCGCTCGTAGAGGTTGGCGCGGGTGGTGCCGGGGTGCGACCGCATGAACTCCTCGGCCTTGGTCTTGACCTCATCGATGAGGGTGACGAAGGCGGCCTCGGGCTGCGCGCCGACGAGGCGGCGGCCGTTGACGAAGAAGTGCGGGGTGCCGTTGGCCTCGAGCTGCTGCGCGAGGGCGTGGTCGGCGTCGATGCCGGCGATGTGGGTGTGGCTGGCCATCGCGGCGGTGTAGCGGGCGATGTTCAGGTTGGCCTGGGCCGCGTAGCGGTCGAGGTCCGGGCGGTCGAGGGCCGTCTGGTTCTGGAACAGGATGCCGTGCATCTGCCAGAAGCCGGCGTTGCCGCGCTGGGCGAAGGCCTCCATGGCGAGCTCGGCGGCGGGCCGGGCCTTGTCGTGGAAGGGCAGCGGCTCGTTCTTCCACACGATGCGGATGTCGTTGCCGTAGCGGGTGCGCAGCGCGTCCATGGTGGGGTTCACGCGCGAGCAGAAGGGGCACTGGAAGTCCGAGAAGACGACCACGGTGACGAGGGCGGTGTTGGGGCCCTGGACGGGCGAGTTGCCCACCGGGACGCGGAGCACCTGCGCCGGATCGGGCTCGGCCGGGCGCTGCTGCGGCTGCGCGGGCGACGGGGCGGGGGCCTCACCCGGGACGGGGTCGGCCACCATGTTGGCGTACACGCGGTTGCGCGGCTGGATGGTGCGCGCGCGGGCGAGCACCTGGTCGATGATGGTCTTGAAGCGGTCGAAGGGCTGGGCGCCGGTGACCTGCGTGCCGTTGATGAAGAAGTTGGGCGTGCCCTGCGCGCCGACGGCCTGGGCGAGCGCCTTGTCGCGGTCGATGGAGGCCACGTGCGTGTGGTTGGTCATGGCCGTGCGGAAGCGCGCCATGTTGAGGCCGATCTGGCCCGCGAGGCGCTCCAGGGTGGCCGTGTCGAGGTTCTGCTGGTTCTGGTAGAGCAGCCCGTGCATCTGCCAGAACTTGGCGTTGCCGCCCTGGGCGAAGGCCTCCATGGCGGCCTCGGCTGCGGGGGTGGCGTTGTTGTGGAACGGCAGCGGCGCGTTCTTCCACACGATGCGCACGTCGTTGCCGTACTGCGTGCGGATCTGGCGGAGGGTGTCCTCCACCCGCGTGCAGAACGGGCACTGGAAGTCCGAGAACTCAACGATGGTGACGAGCGCGTTGGCGGGGCCCAGCGACGGCGAGTTGCCGACCGGGACCCGCTCAGCGTCGACCATGTTGGGTCCGTTGGCGTTGTTGGCGGTCGCCTCGGCGGCGACTTCGCCGCCCGGCTCCGCAGGTGCCTTCGAGCCCGTGATGTTGCCCACCACGAACCCGAGCACCAGCGCCATGATGATGGAGATGGCAGATGCTCCCTTGCTCACAAGATCCTCTGTTCCATGGTCAGTGTTCGAAGGAGGCGACGCGCGACGCTGACCGTCCTCGCGCGTGGCCTGTACGGAAGAAGACATTCGTGTGCCCGGTGCGCGGGCGCTCGACGCTCCCCCCGACGACGACGCACCGGACACGTTCGTTGGCGTCAGCAGGGGGAGTTCTACAGCGTGGTGGATGCGACCCGGCGCTGACAGGTCAGCCACGGGACGCGACACCCGCCGTCGCAGTCAGCGCCCCGCGGACGATCCGCGACCCGGAGGTGATCCGGTCGCGAGCGTCGGTTGCGGGGAGTTGACCGCGTTCAGGCGCTGGGCGGGCGCCACGGAGACCGCGCCTGACCAGCGCGCGGACCGCCATGGAATTGCGCCGCCGGGTCGAACACGTCGAC
>CAIOSS010001402.1 GCA_903860995.1 uncultured delta proteobacterium
CAAACTACAACCCACCCTCGCGGCGCGACGACGACGACCGCGGGGTGATCATCATCGACCTGTAGAACCCCTCCGCCCTCGGCGCTCCTCCACCCTCACACGCTCAACTCCAGCGCGCGAAACTCGCCCAACGGGAAGCGAGTTCGTCCACGCTCCACGGCCGCCGCGGGTCGTCGGCCACGGCACCGACGCTCTCCTGCACCCGGTAGCGCGACACCTTCGTGCCCGCGACGCTCATCACCTCGCCGCTCATCTCCCCGCTCGCCCCGCTCGCCAGGAACACCACCGCCGGCGCCACGAAGGCCGGCCCGTAGGTCTCTTCTGACAGGCCCCCGCTCGCGAACATCGGCAGGTCGTCCGTCATCCGGGTGCGCGCCACCGGGGCGATCGCGTTCACCCGGATGGCGTGCTTCTTCAGCTCGATGGCCATCACCCGCGTGAGCCCGTACGCCGCCGCTGCCGTCGCCGCGCCCGCGCCCTGGCCCAGCACCCCGTAGAGCCCCGCCGTCGAGGTCACCGTCACGATCCGGCCACCGCGCTTCTGGGCCACCATCTGCCGCGCCGCCGCCTGCGCCATCACGAACATCCCGCGCGCACCGACGCCCCACACGGCGTCGAGGTCCTCCGCGGTCGCCTTGAGGAAGGTGCGGTCGCGCATCACGCCCGCGCAGGCCACCAGCACGTCGAGCCCGCCGAAGTGCTCCACCGCCAGCGCCACCGCCGCCTGCGCGCCCTCCGCGGTGCTCACATCCACGCTCGTCGCCGCGGCCTCGCCGCCCGCCGCCCGCACCGCCTCCGCCACCGCCTCGGCCACCGCCTCGTCGCGCCCCTCGCCCTCGCGTGAGCACCCCGTGTCGGCGATGACCAACCGCGCGCCCTCCGCCGCCAGCGCCAGCGCCGACGCCCGCCCGATGCCGCGCCCGCCGCCGGTCACCACCGCCACCTGCCCCGCGAGGCGCCCCGTCCCCCTCACCGCCGGTACCGCACGCTGCCGACGCCCACGTTGCCCGCCTCGTCGGCCGCGCGCACCGACAGCACATGCTCGCCCGCCCGCACGCCCGCCGGGGGCAGCGCGCCCGCGAAGGCCTCCGTGGCCTCGTCGAGCACGCCGTCGTCCGCCCGCAGCGCGCGCCACTCGCCGCCGTCGACGCTCACCTCCGCGCGGAGCACCACGCTCGCGCCGTCCGCCGCCTCGCCGCGCACCCGGTCGCCCTCCACCCGCGCGCGCACCGTCGGCGGGGTGTTGTCCACCAGCACGGGCTCGCTCACCCGTACGTCGCGCGTCACGCTGTCGTCCGTGTTGGCCGCCTCGTCCGAGGCGTCGACCTCCACGCGGTACCAGCCCTCCGCGAGACCGTCCGTCGCCCAGTCGAAGCTCGTCCCGGTCACCCACTCCTGGTTGCGCAGCAGCGAGCGCCACGTCTGGTCGCCGTCGCCGCGGAAATACAACCGGTAGCGAAGCCCGTCATTGTCGGGGTTCTCCACCTTCCAGGCCAGCTTCAGCACCGGCGCGCGCGAGTCGCCCGTCTTGGTCTCCGGCGGCGTCGCGCTGAGCTCGGTCACCACCGCGCGCTGGTTCTCGGGCAGGTAGAACACCGTCACCGCCCGCAGCGCCGCGTCTCCCGCCGCCGGGAAGCGCGCCCGCAGCTGGAGGTACCGCGACGAGGGCGAGCGCACCGTCGTGCCCTCATCGAGCGCCTCCCACGCGCTCCACGTCGCGTCGGGCGCCTCGGCGTTGCCCGCCCGGCTCTCCCACGCGAAGGCCCCCACGCCCCGCGCCCGCACCGCGCCCCAGCTCGCCGGTGAGGTCGCGTCGATGACCCGGCTGTTCCAGGTGGCGGCCGTCGGCGCGCGGTCGAGCACCCGGTAGAAGACCCCGGTGTCCGAGGTCGCGAACACCCGCGCGCGGCCGGTGAGCGCCAGCGCCGTCACCCCGGCCTCGTCGACGTCGTGCGCCACCCGCACCGTGCGGTCGCCCGCCACGGCGAGCACCCGGCCGCCGACCCCGAGGCCCAGCCACACCTCGCGGCGCCGCGGGTCCCACTGCACCGCGCTCAGGTGCGAGTCGGCCGTCGCGTACACCCGCTCGGCGAGGCCTGACGGGCGAATGCGGTAGAGCGCCCCGCGCCCCGGACGGGCCCGCGCCGCGGACGGTCCGCCCGCCGCCGGCAGCCGCGACTGCGCCACCGTCCGCCGCGGCGGCTCCGGCGCCTCGCTGAACTCGTTGGCGATCGCCACCACGTCGTCGTCGGCCACCGCGAGGCCCTTCACCTCGTCGCCGGCCAGCCGCGCGATGACCCGCGGGCGCCCCGTCGCGCGCAGCCCGTAGACCACCGCGTGACCGCCACCCCCGCCGAGGATCACCTCGCCATCCGCCCGCAGCGCCATCGCGTAGAGGTGCGGCTCATCGCTGTCGAAGAGCACCGTCGCCGCCTCGCCCGCCGGCCGCCGCGGATCGACCGAGAACAGCTTGCCCTCGGGGCCCGTCGCGCAGAGCAGCACATGGCGGCGCGCGTCCCACGCCACGCTCCACACGTGCTGCACGCCGGGGAGCTCGGCCACCAGCACCGGGGCCTGCAGCGTCTCGCCGCGCGGCGGCACCAGGCGGAACACCTTCCCGTCGGGCAGCGTTCCCGCATACACGGCGCCGTCTTCGCCCCGCGTGAGGGAGGTCACCACCACGGCGCCGGTCTCCGCCCAGCGCGTCGCGCGACCGCCCTCGATGCGATACACCCGCCCCTCGACGCCGGTGCCCGCGAGCACCGAGCCGTCCGGGAGCTCGAGCAGCGACCACACGCTCCCCACGGGCTCCGGCGGGGCCACGCGGGTGAGCTCCTCGCCGAGCACCACGGTGCCGTCGCTGGTCACGGCCACCCGGTCGAGAACCCCCGCCGAGAGCTCCGTCGCCGTGTCGAGGGTCGTCGAGCGCGTCGAGACCCCTTCGCCCTCCAGGGCGAAGGCCATCACCAGCCCCGCCGCCAGCCCCGCCGCCGCGAGCCACACCCGCCTCTTCACAGCCTCACCTCGCGCACGCGCAGCCTCACCCGATCACGCCCCAGCACCACCCGGCCCACCGGCACCACGGTGCGGCGGAAGTTCTGGAAGGGCTCGCCGCTCTCCGTGCTCACCGAGGGGCGCAGCGCGTCGAGGGCCGAGCCCGGCAGGTTGGGGATCACCCGCCCTCGCAGGGTCACGCCCTGCCCCGGCATCCGCACGCTCACCACCAGCGCGTCGCTGGGGTAGCGCGTCGACACGTTGCGGATGAGGTCGTCGAGGGACTCGGGCTCCGCGAGGTCGGGCACCACCTCGCTGCCGCCCGCGACCTCCACGTCGAGCTCGCGCCCCGCCAGCTCGCGCGGCACCTCCACCCGCACCGTGCGCAGCTCGGGCCCCGCGCCGTAGCGGCCGAGCAGCACCCGCAGCTCCAGCGTGGCGCCCGGGTCGACCTCCGCCGCGCTCGCGGACACCGAGCGCACGTAGGAGAAATCGCGCTGCCAGCGCAGCGTGAGGTCGACCTCGATGCGGTCGACCGGGACCACCCCGAAGGCGTTGTCGACCACGCGCGTCAGCAGCTCGAAGCCGCCCGGCGCGGGCAGCGAGCGCACGCCCTCCGCCCCGGCGCCGTGCTCGGTGAACTCCACCGGCCCGCGGCCCCGCAGGAACACCCGCGACCGCACCGTCCACGCGGCCTCGGCCATGTCGCTCACGGTGTCTTCGAGGGCGGACTCCACCACGCTCGCCGCGAGCCGCGCGGTCATCGGGCGCTGCCCCGCGATGGTGCAGTTCCAGTCGGTGTGCGGCGCGCCGTCGACGCCGTGGATGCTCACGTGCACGGGCACCGTCGGCGCCGTCGCGCGCGGGTCGACCACCACCGCGGGGCCGCGGTCATTGACGAGCGCCCCCAGCGATCGCACCGGCTCGGAGATCTTGAACGACCGGCGCTCGCTCGCGAGGATCCACATGACCCGCGCGATGGTCGCGGGGAAGGCCGTCTCGCCGAGGCCCATCATCGGGTGCCCGAAAGCGAGCACCCCTTCTGGTGTGACCAGGGTGACCGTGCCCGTGACGTTGCCCGAGATGTCTCCTTCGATCATCCGCACGCCGACGGCGCCGCCGTTTTCGTAGCGCGTGGGCGCGTCGTCCGGGGGCCGCGCCGCGCCGCCGCCGCCGGCCCCTTG
>CAIOSS010001403.1 GCA_903860995.1 uncultured delta proteobacterium
CCGCGGCCTGCGCGCGCGCCGCCTCCAGCGCACGCTGCTGCGCTGCCTGGTCGGCCGCCTGCCGCGCCTGGTCGGCCGCCTGCGTCTCGGCCGCGCGGCGCTGCGCGGTCGCCATCGCCTCGCGCGCGATCGCGCCCGCCTCGGCGTCGGGGTTCGTCTGGAGAAAGCGGTTGTAATAGTCGACCGCGACCGTGAACGATCCGGCGCGCTCGTGCGCCCGACCGAGGTTGTAGAGCAGCCGCGGGAGGGGGCGGATCGCGTAGGCCCGCTCGAGCTCGACGATGGCCTCGCGCGCCTGGCCGGACTCGTAGTGCTGCACCGCGGACCGGAGCAGGGCATCGAACTCGCGGCGCTGCTCGCGCGTCTGCCCGGCGGCCGCCGACGCGACGAGGAGCGCCGCGGTGAATACCGACACGCGTAAGCTGGACTTCATCGAACGGCCCCTCCGGTGGAGCAGCGGAACCCGCCCACGGCCTCGCCGCGATCTCCGTCGAGCCACCGGCGGATGCCCACCCGCAGGTCGGTGGAGCTGTAGTTTCGGCCGCGGAGCATTCGGCAGTTCTGGCAGTACAACCCGCCCGCGGTCTGGTTGATGGGCGAGCCCATCGCGGGCCCGAGCGGGCCGTTGGGGTACATCGCGCACCACCCGTTGGGCGGGAGGGACATGTAATGGTTGTTCCGGGTGTGCATGGGGTCGGTGTCGTGGAAGTCCCACATCCACTCGTTGGCGTTCCCGTAGAGGTGGAACACACCCTCCATCGATCGCCCCATCGGGAGCGCGTCGAAGTCCACCAGCTGGCGACCGCAGTTGCGCCCCATGGCGTCGACGGCGACATTGGCGCGGTCGCAGGTGACCGGGTCGCTGCCCCACGGGTAGGTGCGGGTGAAGTCCGCCCCCTTCACCGCGCGAAACCACTCGGCCTCGGTGGGCAGGTGCTTGCCCGCCCAGCGGCAGTACCGGTCGGCGCCGAACCACGTGACGTTGACCACCGGGAGGCGGTTGCTCGAGGCGTCGACCGGTGCCCACTGCGCGCCGCGGAGCTGGAACGTCACCGCGGTGACGTCAGCGCCGATGAACGCGAGCGGCACCTCCGTCGCGCCGTCGTCGAGGATGAGGTAACGGCCGTAGCGCACCGTACTGTTCATCGGCGCGCGGGGCTCGGCGATGCGCAGGCGGGCGCCGCCCGCTGCGAGGGCCGAGAGGTACGTCGCGTAGGCCTGGACGGAGACCTCGTACTTGTCGAGCCCGAAGGCCGCGAGGCAGACGTTGTGCGCGGGAGCGTCATCCCCTTCGCCGTACGCGGGGTCGTTGCTGCCGATGGGCAGGTTGAGCGACGGCGGGAAGTTCTGGACGCACGTGGCCTGGTTGTCGACCGCGCCGTCGCAGTCGTCGTCGAGGCCGTTGTTGCACTGCTCGGCGCTGGCCGGCGAAGTGCGGCGCACGCACTCCAGCCGCGCGCCGCCGCGGCAGCGCAGCACCCCGTCGCGGCACATTCCCGCGACGCGCATCGCCGGCTCGCACACGCCGAAGCTCTCGGCGTCGTCTCCGACGCCGTCATGGTCGTCGTCGACGCCGTTGCACAGCTCCACCGCGGGCACCTCGCAGTAGTGCCGCTGCGGGTTACAGCTCTGCCCGCGCGGGCAGTCCGCGTCGCGCTCGCAGTCGGTGAAGTCCACGACGACGCTGCAGCCCGCCGCCATCACGGCCAGCAGCAGCGCCGCGGCGCGGGCCGGGGCCCCTCCAGAACCAACGATCGGTCGAACCATCTCGCGGAGGATATCGCCATTTCTTCCCGCGGCGGCAGTCCATGACAAGTCGGATGCGCTGGAGGGGTTTGCGCCGCGGGGGAGTCGGTCTATGGTCGCCGCGGTGAGGCTTCAACGCACGGCATCGAGGCAGGGTCGGCGGGCGAGGGAGCTGGGCAAGGACCTCGCGCTCGCGATCGAGAACCTCGGGGAGATGCTCCTCGCCTGCGCCGAGCTGCCG